>JBCCEP010000016.1:0-22455 GCA_039030215.1 Pseudomonadota bacterium | reverse complement strand
GTATTTCATTACGATTCCTTTCGGCTCAGATATTCGCCAGCGAACTCGCTCCAACCCCGCAAAGCGCCCAATTAAAGCAAATTGATTGCCGCTGTTTGACAATAAAGAGTTTACCGCGCCTTGACCTGAATCAAGGAGAAAAACTGATCATCGGGCCATTTTGACTTGATTGCAATTTCAGAATTGGAGCCATGGCGACATGCAGCACCGGACTGTCTCGCGATTAGGCCATGTCAGGAAATGATATCAAGTTTGCCCAAATCGATATCTCCGAAAACGCGCGCTGACCTCGCGAAGCTGGCAGAGCGCTTGGACTGGCACATTTCAATGCAATCCAGCCTTTGCGGCAGACTTGAAGAATTTGCAGATACCCTTCCGGCAAGCGTTGAGATGCGCGAATGTGTCCTGCTCGCCCGCTGTATCCTGCCGGTACTCAAGCGGGCGCACAGGTTCGAGGAAAAGACTCTCTATCCGGCACTTCAAGCAGCATTTGAAAATGACAAGGATATCAGCCAAACCATTGAAAGGTTGCGCTTTGAACACTGGGAAGACGAAAGTTTCGCCGACGAACTTGGTGATCGGCTGAAGGAACTGATTGCCAATCCCGAAAAATGCAACGTCGAATCGCTCTCCTACATGCTGCGCGGATTTTTCGAGGGCCTGAGGCGCCATATAGCGTTCGAGCGCGAACATCTGTTGCCACTTCTGGTCGGTGAAGCATCATGAAGAATCTGGTCCCCGAAGAAATCCTGGCAAAATACGGCAGCGCTGTCCCGCGCTATACCAGCTATCCCACCGCGCCTCATTTCAGTGAGGAGGCAGGGCGGCCAATTCTCGAAACTGCATTGGCTGGCCTGACCGCCACGGATCGGATCTCGGTATATATTCATATTCCGTTTTGCGACCGGCTTTGCTGGTTCTGCGGCTGCCACACGCGGCATACGCTGAAATACCATCCTGTTGAAGCTTATATTTCTTCCTTGCTCGATGAAATAAGACTTGTCGGCCAAAGACTTCAGGCAAGACCGGTCATCGGCCATCTCCACCTGGGCGGCGGTTCTCCAAGCATGGTTCGTTCCGTAGATTTCGAGCGCATTTCGCAGGCACTCCACCAAAATTTCTCTTTCTTGCCGGATACCGAAACCAGCGTCGAGATTGATCCGAGCGATGTCAATGATGACACGCTTGAAGGGCTGCGGAAACTGGGTATGACCCGGGCGAGCATCGGCGTCCAGGATTTTGACCCGCAAGTGCAGGCAGCGATTAACCGCCCGCAAACCTTCGAACAGACCAGGGATGTCATAAATGCGTTGCGTTCACTTGGTGTCCAGTCTCTCAACATTGATGCCCTCTACGGCCTGCCCCTGCAGACTGCGGATCGACTGAGTCGGACGATTGAGAAAGTCGTTAGCCTGACACCGGATCGTATCGCCCTTTTCGGCTATGCCCATATTCCCTGGTTAAAAAAGCACCAGCGACTGATCAAGGATTCAGATTTACCAGGGACATCCGAACGATTTCACCAGGAGCGTCAGGCCAGCATCCAATTGGCAGACGCAGGATATCAGGAAATCGGTATCGATCATTTTGCACTGCCCGGCGATCTGCTGGCCGGTGCCGCCCGGTCCGGAAAGCTGCGGCGGAATTTTCAGGGATACACAACAGACAACTGCAAGATTCTGCTAGGCCTCGGAGCTTCTTCGATTGGGAAGACCGAAGCAGGCTATTTGCAAAATATTGTTCCCACCGGGCAATATTCTGCTTGCGTCAAGTCAGGCGCATTACCAGCAAATCGTGGCCTGATTCTCACCGAGGATGACAAGATCCGCGCCCACATCATTGAGCAGATCATGTGTGATTTCCGGTTCGGATTTGAGGATTTGTTATCCCGCTTCGGAGCGAAGGCCATTCCTTATCTGGCTGAGGCAAAAAATCTGGCAGCAGCAGACGTCGATGATCTTTGCAGCGCCGATCAGGATTGCTTCTACGTCAATGCCGCAGCAAGACCCTTCACGCGAATTGTTGCAAGCCGGTTTGACGCCTATCTGGCTCAGTCGCAATTCAGATATTCAAAAGCGGTTTGAAGATCAGCCTGCGGCTTCGCAAGCATTGGCCAGCTTGTGCGGGTGCGGCACGATCACGGTCCGGTTGTTTTCAATCTCGATAATCCCGGCCTTGCGCAGTTTTGTCAGCTGGCGGCTGACAGTCTCGATGGTCAGTCCCAGAAAATCTGCGATATCAGCCCGCTTCAGCGGCAGTTCAAATCGAATTGGTTCCGAAGTTTCCTGCTGTTCCGGATCAATGTTTTCGGAAATCATGTAAAGAAAACTCGCCACTTTTTCAGATGCGGTTTTCCGTCCCAATGTCAACATCCACTCCCGCGCCTCATCCAGTTCCTTGAGGCTTTGCTCATACAGTCTGTGTTCCATTTCCGGTGATTGCCGGATGATTTCCTCCAGCACGGATTTTGGAAAGGAACACACCCTTACATTGGTGGCTGCCTCCGCGCTGAGGTCGGCTTGCTGCTTGAAGGGCCTGCCGAGAAAATCCGGCGCAAATTGGAGACCTACAATCTGTTGACGGCCGTCTGCCATCAGCTTGGTCAGTTTCACAACACCGCTGAGTATATTGGAATAGCGATCGATATCATTACCATTTGCAAACAGCTCATGCTCTTTCTCAACCACCGATTTTGTCGTGTGCTTGTTTAGAAAGGTCAACTGTTCTGGAGAAAGCGCACCGCATATCCCCTTGTGCCGTGCCTCGCACGACTTGCAAATCAAGGGAATCTCCGAATTATGGATATCCTGGCGTTCTTCTGAATTAAGTGCACTCATCGAAATTAATCCAATCGCAGCCATCCATCGCTATAATGCAGAACACCGGCGATTCCGCAAATTCTGACCGGAAGTTTCCCGGAGCGAATTAGGAGTATTTCATCCTCGACATTCAGTCTATAACGGCGTTGTTCGAGCCAGTTCTTGGGCGCTTTCATGCTCTCGTTAACACATACAGTCGCGGAGATTAATATGGAACTTTCGGCCAATACTTTCAAAAGGAAGCTGGTTGCCGGTGATTTACAGATCGGTTTATGGAGCAACCTTGCCTGTACAACCTCGGCCGAAGTTATCGCTGCAAGCGGATATGATTGGGTGATGCTCGACATGGAACACGGACCCAATGAGCTGGTGTCGGTTATTGCGCAGGCCCAGGTATTGGCGGCCAGCCAGTCTGCCGCCCTGGTAAGGCCTCCATGGAATGACTTTGTGTTGATCAAGCGCCTGCTGGATGCAGGCATGCGATCCTTGCTGGTCCCTTTTGTCCAGAACGCCGAAGAAGCTGCCGCTGCCGTTCGGGCAGTTCGCTATCCACCCGATGGAATACGCGGCGTTGGCGGTACCACACGGGCGACTTCCTATGGCAGGGTGCGTGAATATACCGCAAGGGCAAATGCCGAAATCTGCCTTCTGGTGCAGGTCGAAACTGCTGATGCGCTGGAAAAGCTCGAAGAGATTGCGTCGGTTGATGGCATTGACGGCGTGTTCGTCGGCCCGGCCGATCTTGCGGCCTCGCTGGGATATTTGGGCAATTTCAACGCCGAGCCGGTGCAGGCTGCCATCAAGTCTACTGCCGAACGGCTCAACAAGGTTGGTGTAACCGCGGGAATAATCTCCGCCGATCCGGTGCAGGCCCAACAATACATCGATTGGGGATATCGGTTTGTCGGTGTCGGAACCGATTCTGGATTACTGGCAAAGAGCGCTGACAGCGTGTTGGCGCGCTTCAGGTAAGATTGGCGGCTACTACGGCATCCAAAAATTTTACCAATTGATAAAAATTTTTGTTCGCGTTACGATTTTGCTGAAAATTCAATTTCGCCCATCGGCATTGTCCTGACTATGGAAGGGGAGAGGCATTTGGGGGTAATGGCGATAAAGCGAGCATTGCAACTTTCTGGTTTGATGCAGGCGAATTTCTGGAGAACTTTGCCGATCTGTATCCTTACTATCCTGCTGCATGGCAGGCGGCCGCATAGCCCGGTCATGACCGACAGGATTACTCCCTGCAAACCTCCCGAGCAGGGGAGCCAGGCGGGACTTCCGCAACCCGAAAGGCAGTTCCGCCAGGGCCATTTTCAGCTATAGACAATCCATGGCACAGCAATTCTCCGCCCAATCGGGTGATAAGACCCTAGCAACGGGCCGTGATAAATTACTTGGTCATCTTGCGATGTTGCTGTTTGCAGCGCTCATCGCGGGATCGTTCTCACTGGGCCACAAGGCAGCTCCCTTTATTGGCCCGGCAGCCCTCAATGCAATTCGGTTTGTCCTGGCAACAGCCCTGTTGGCCGGGATCGTAGTTTTCGTCATCCCGGGAGGTCTGCAACGACCTGTAGCCGTTTGGCGCTATTTTATTCTCGGCGGCCTGATGGCGACCTACTTCATTCTCATGTTTGTCGCGCTCAAGATCTCCGACCCGGTCTCAACCGGTGCGGTCTTTACGCTGATGCCGCTGATGAGTGCCGGATTTGGCTGGATTATCCTTGGCCAGCATACCAGACCAATTGTTTTGTTATCATCCGCAATTGCCGCCTGCGGATCGGTCTGGCTGATCTTCAGGGCTGACATCAACGCACTATTGTCCCTCGACATAGGACCCGGTGAAGCGATCTTTGCCATTGGTTGCGCGGCCCATGCCGCCTATGTGCCGTTTGTCAGAAAGTTCCGTAGAACCGAACCGGTAGCCGTATTTACCGTCTGGACGCTCGCAGCGACCACGATCTGGATCATGTTGTTTGGTGCCGGACAATTGGCACAAACCGATCTTCCCGGCCTGCCGCTGATTGTCTGGGTAGCAATCGCCTACCTGGCAGTCTTTACGACAGCAGGTACGTTTTTCCTGCTCCAGTTCGCCTCGCTCCGGCTGCCGGCATCAAAAGTACTCGCCTATGGCTACCTTACCCCGGCCTTTATTATCCTGATCGAGGGGCTGTCCGGCCACGGCTGGGTCCCGCCCAAAGTACTCGCGGGCGCTGTTGTGATTGCGATTGCATTGCTTGTAATGGCACTCGCGCCGGACGAGTAACCCGTCCGGCACAATGCTATTTCTCCGCTATGCGCCCGTCGGTATAGGGCTCGTATGGGCCGGATTTTGCCATGAATTCCGCTGTCACATCGGCAAGGTCAGGTCCGAAATCGTAGGCATTCATCGATTCAGTCTCGAACATCTTGTAGCCGTCCCCGCCATTGCGGATAAAGTTATTGGAGACAACACCATAGGTCACCGCCGGGTCGATTGCCTTCCAGGCGCCATCGGTCATGACTTCAACAGTTTCAATGCGCTGGCCCGGCTCTGCTTCCGGCTTCCAGGAATACCGCATTCCCGAAACCTGCGGGAACCGGCCTGCACCATCTTCGACCTGGCTTACACCGTTCTCCAGCGCCGCAATAATTGTGGAACCCTTGACCTGAAAGGTCGAAAGCGTGTTCTGGAAAGGCAACACCGTCAGGACCTCGCCCATGGTGACATCGCCGGAATCGATTGATGCCCGGATCCCGCCGCCATTCTGAAGGGCGATCTGCACGCCTTGATCTTTTACCCGGTCCAGCATTGCATCGGTAATGAGATTGCCCATCGGGCATTCCCGCGCCCGGCACTCATCGCGAAGCCCGACAATTTCGGTGGCCGCTTGCGCCACCACCCTGTTCCGAAATTCGTCAAGCGGTTTGGCCGCCTCTTCGATACGGGCGACGGTTTTGTCATCCTCGGTGACTTCGGCATTCATGATAATGGGGCTGCCTATGGCCTCAATCAGTTTTCCATCATCATCAAAGGTCACATTCAATTCACCCAGGAACTTGCCATAGGCATAGGCCTGAACGATCGCCGTATCGCCGACCATTGTCGGGTAGGGGCCGGCTGCATCATCGGAATCATTCGACAGGAATGTGTGGGTGTGCCCGCCAACGATCACATCCACACCGGTCGTATTGGCTGCAAATTCCTTGTCGAGTTCATAGCCCGAATGGGACAAGACGATAATCTTGTTGACGCCTTCAGCGGTTAGTTTGTCAACTTCGCCCTGCACAGCTGCGATCGGATCGGTGAAAATGACATTTGGTCCCGGACTTGACGTTTCAGCCGTATCCTCTGGCGTGAGGCCGATCAGGCCAAGCTTTTCCCCACCCCGTTCAATCACGACGGATTTCAAGATCTTGTCCGCCAGTTCCGGTTCTGCAGAAACGTCAGCATTTGACATCAGCACCGGAAACTCGACCGCTTCCATGAAACCGCTCAAAACCTCAGGACCGTCATCAAACTCATGGTTTCCGACCGTCATCGCATCATAGCCGAGCTTGTTCATCATCTCTGCAGAGAGTTGGCCTTTGTAGTAGTTGTAAAACAGGGTTCCCTGAAACTGATCGCCGCCATCAACAAGCACGTAGTTGTTGGACCGTGCCTTGGCATCCTGGATCCCGGTTACCAGCCGCGCCGTACCACCGAAACATTTGCCCTCGGCATTATCTTCCTTCTTGCAGCTGGAATCATATTTGTTGATCGGCTCGAAGCGCGAGTGAAAATCGTTTGTATGCAGGATTGTCAGCGTATAGTCGGCTTGGGCAATGCCGGTTGTCAGTCCGGTGTGAAGTGCGATCACAGCGGCAGTTCCCAAAATCCGTGACATCATCAGCTATCTCCCAATTCTAATTGATTGCAAACCCTGGCCCTGTTTCGTCGGACCTGTAATTCAAGCATGGTTCCTATCAGATATTTACAATGAATTCATGTCAATCGATGAAGCGATTTTTCTGACATTTACGGGAAACGGATCACGCCCGGCATGCCTTCGCCACCCATTCGTGATGGTGCTGATCCGGTTGCCTGGTCATTCTGCAAATGCTATCAAAATCTGACCCAAAGACCATCTCCGTTGCTCAGATTCGGACCCTTTGCTTGCAAAACGACATCACGATATTCGATCGCGATAATTTGACTGAGTTTGTGCTCACGTCATATTCGGACCGCGACTATGGGCTTCCCAAGAACTTGTTGGAAGCCGATCGGCAGAAGTTTGCTGTCAAGCCAATGGGCGCCCAGTACGAATGCATGATACGCAGATATCAGGACATTTGTGCAGTCGATCGCGGTTACCTCCTCAATAAAAGATGGAGGTTGATCAATGACTTTCCAGGATCTTTGGATGCAGACGAAAAGCGCGCCTCATTCCTTTGGCAGGCACGCAGAAAGCGATTATTTGCATTCAACAAAAAGAGATGGGTGCACGCATTCTGGCCGTCAAAGCTGTTGTTTACAGACATTTTTTACTGGCTCTCGAACATGCTGCCGGCTCTCTATCTGTTGCGCAAGCACCGTATTGAATTGCCGGTAATCCTGCCTGCAAGACATAAAAACAGCCCTCGCGACATGCAGTCACTGGAGGCATTCAAGGATCTGGACATTGAATTTCTGGAACCCAGGACACTGGGATTGTTCAACAATGTCTGGACCCACGACCCAATTTCATTCTCGAGGCACGGACACCGCGTCTACAATGCAGAGGCGCTCGCTGAAACAGCTGGATATCTCAAGGATTTCTTTTCTTCAACGACGGAAAAAGGCCCAAAGCGGGTTTATATCTCAAGGCAGAAATCCAGACGCAGATTAGCTAATGCAGATGAAATAGAGCCGGTAATCAAGCG
Source organism: Pseudomonadota bacterium (assembly GCA_039030215.1). Taxonomy (GTDB): domain Bacteria; phylum Pseudomonadota; class Alphaproteobacteria; order Rhizobiales; family Rhizobiaceae; genus BOKV01. The sequence continues at coordinate 14,755 of JBCCEP010000016.1, read as the reverse complement.
CGCAGGATTTACCGAAATCTTTCTGGAAGATCTGGACTTCAGGGGACAGATTCAAGCCCTGGGCAACGCAGAAGCCATGATATCTGTCCATGGTGCGGGGATGGGCAACATGCTTTTCCAGCCCGGCGGTGCGACGATAATTGAACTTACCAAACCTGGCATTCATGGATTCTTCAGCGGCCTCTCGGACGCTATGGGGCACGACTATTATTATCTGAATGGAACCGGGGCTGAAGGTAAAAATTCAGACATCCATATCGATCGAAATTCCCTGGAGAAACTGCTGGGCGAGATCAGACTTTTGTAATTGGACAAGCCAAAAGGTTGGACAAGATGATGGACAAACAAGTGAGCCAGGCATGGGAGCGCAGATATGCCGCCCGCCGAGTTGCGCTCAATGACAATGCAGGAGCGCCACTTGGACCAGCTTCTTTTGATTCAGACTGTGACGACATGCAGCTGATGGCAGTAGATTTCGCTAACCGGTAGAAGTTCTAATGGCTCATATTTTCCGATGCGATCCCACCAACGTCGGTGATTGGCATTCGCCGCCCTTCAAGTATTTTCCGTTAAAGTCTTCTCGAGTAATCGATATCTCCGATGACAGGATCAATCTGGATTCCCATAAGTTTGTCATTGTTGGAGGCGGTGGCTTGGGCCGTGACGGATTTAATGCGAACCTTGATTTAATCCGTCAGAACAAGGAGTACACCACCATCGCCTGGGGTGTTGGGACAAACACCTTTACCGATAGGGCAGCAGTGTTGAAGCAAGATCAGAAATTCCAGATGACCGACAAGTTTTTCGAAGGATTTGATGAAGTCGGAACCAGGGAGTATCTCCCTTCTCGAAAATTTCGTTATGTCCCTTGTGCTTCCTGCATGAGCCATCTTTTTCACAAGTACAGAAATCGGCGGCCAAGTAAGACCATTGGCTTTTATAGCCACAAGCGCGTACCGCTTCTCAACAAATACCGTTTTGGCATGTTCAAGGGAAGACACAGACCGATCATTACAAAACACATCCAGAACGCGTCGATGGAGGACAATAACGGAAGGAATCTGGAAGAAAAATTGGAGTTTCTGTCCGATCACGAATACATCGTATCGAACACATTTCATGGCGTGTATTGGGCTACTTTATTAAATCGAAAGGTAATAAGCATGCCTTTCAAGGCAGATGCGTTCTACTTCAAATATCCACCTGTTTTTGGAAATGAAAATTTGGATGATGAACTGTTTGACAAGGCGAAAAACCACCCAGACAGCCTGGATGATTGCAGGATTAACAACATCGAATTTTATAAATACCTGATTGATAAATATGGGGATTTTTGATCATATGTTCCGTTAGTTCCGTTTGGAAGCGAACGCTATATTTTTTGCACGAATTTACTCAACTCAAAGCAGGATGAACACGCTGTTTGACGCTGCAGCCACGCCATCGGGTTTGGCTTTCTTGGATATGCGACAACTTGATTGAAAGGCTCTCGAACAAGATCGGTGATTACGGCTGCGTTAACCCGACGCCGAGTGTTGAAATTGCTTCATTGATTTGTCACAATTCATTCACAAATTGTGGAAAGTTGACGAATTCGCACGATGTGTGGCGAGGTCTTGTAACAAAATTTCTCGATCAACTGGTTTCTATCTTCGGTGTAGCATTGATGAATATTGAGCGTGAGTTTGACGACGTTTTCTCGGTACTCTCGCCGCATATCTTCGAGGACAGAGGCGCCTTTCGATCAGTGAACCGGCTACTGAGGCGCCAGTTCAGGCGTGTGAATATTCAACGTTATGGACGTCTGCGATACGTGATGATGCGGGCGTCGCTGCCATATCTGCAAGCGGGCAACACCAGCACAAAATCCGTAAAATTCGATATGAGCTACGTGTTGAGTATTGTGACTCAACCGGTCACTGATGATCGCAAGCCGCCTTATCGCCACGATACACCGGTTGTGGTGGTACGATATGCCGGGCACGATTATATGATCGATGGCGGGAAGCGGATGAGATATCTGCACTACAAGCTGAAACGCAAGGAAATTGACGCATTGCAAATCACGGTGGACGACAGCCAAAACAAGCTTACATCGCTTTTCCTGCATGCAGCTGATCGCATCGGACAAAACTTTCCGAAATGGTTCAACCGCTGAATTGAAACAATGCCAATCGGGTACGTCTGTACGTTTGAAAGCATCTAATGACGGTTGCAGGTAAATTTGGGAGTTTTCTCGTAAGAACCAACCTCAAGATTGAGAAACATCTGAGGCAGAATCTTATTGAAATTGCCTGCAGTGATCTGCCAGAGCTGCGATTTTTCCAGTTCAGGGATCACAATGCGAAAATCATCACCCGTTTGGCAGGCAAGGACGATGTGAAGCTGGCTGATACGCCGCACTTCGATCTGGCAGTTCATCTTTTGCAAGAACAGAAAAATTCCGGGCAAGACGGTGCCGATAAATACCGGGAATACATGGACAAGGATGAGGCAGGAAAAGAAAGGAAAACTGCCTCAGCGCGCACTTATTTCGAGTTGTTTCGCGAGGGAAAGATCAAACCTAAACGGGCGGTGCTTACGCGGTTGGCGCCCGATGGGCCGCTATATTTTGTCGATGGAAACCACCGGGCCGCGTTCAGCCTTGCTTTAAAGAGGGACCTGCCGGCCGCGATCTTGCCACTTGACCAGATTTTTCGTTCGTTCTGGTCCAAACAAGAAGCCGAGTTCGATAACCAGCGGGGCATTCCTGAATTTACAATCAGCCTGGACGGAAACATTCTGGTAAGCGGCGCGCGAGATGATCTTGAGAAACGGTTGGCCATGATCCCGCCCGACGTGATAGCTCATAAAAATATTCTGGATATCGGTAATAGTTTTGGAATGAACCCGATTGCGCTGGTCAATGCTGGTTCCCCTTCTGTCAAAGGCATTGTCAGATCCAAGGCAAAGTCCAATTGGAGTAACAGGTTCATATTGTTGAGCGGTAATTTTTCAAACGCCTCGGTAGTAACATCGGACGAGGCAAATAGTACGGGTCTTGCTGAAAGCACATTTGATACGGTTTTTTTGGCGCCGGGGTCGGACCGGCTTGGATTTTATGAGGAATTCGTTGCAAAGGGGAATTATCGATCGCTGATTATTGAATGCCAGCCAAACAGCGGTTTGCAAGAATACGAGAACATATTGGCAGGTTTAAAGTTCAGGAAGCGCGATCAATTGGGAATGTTATCGACATCGGCGACAAATAAAACACCGACCCGTGAGCTTTGGTTGTTGGAGCGGGATAGCTGATAAATCTATTACAAGACCGATAGCGTAGTTCATTTTTCTGCCAGGTACAGGAACCGGATTACGCCGGCCATGCCGGCCAGTGCCGGTATGATCAGGATGCCGAAGATCCAATAGGACGAATAGGCGATGGTGGCGTCAGTCTCGGCTTGTACAAAGCCTGAGGAATTCGCAACGATGCCGGTTATTGCGGCACCTAATGCAAATCCCAGACGTTGGACAGTCGGCAGCGCGGTCGCAACCCGTTCTGTGTCCACTGCTTCTGCCAGAGTCGTTGCCCGTTGAACCAGATAGGGCCAGGCAGCACCGAAGCCGCCACCCAGCAGAAACGCTCCGAATGTGATCAACCAGATCGGTCCGGGCACCATTGCATACCAAAGGACAAGCACTCCGATTGTCACGGCCAGAAAGCCGCCGAAGATCAGGACCCGGTAATAGCGTAGTGATAATCCGGACAGACTAATTGCGACAATCGACCAGCCGACCGACTCGAATATCAGGATAAGCGCAATACTGACCGCGCTCAGGTCATGCAGGCGGGCGAGAATCAACGGACCGTAAGTAATCAGACCTGCAGTCGCTGCAGTCAAAAACAAGACGATTGCAAGTACCGCTCCCTGGGCAAAGCGAGGATTCCAGGCATTGAGGGGTAACATCCTGTTCTCGTCAGAGCTTCCATCCAGGAAAACAAATGTGCCAATTCCCGCAATACCCAGTATCGCCAGCAGGAAAGCCAACACGATCGAATTTACCGTACCTGAAGTGGCAATGCACAAGACGCCCGCCGCCAGGATAACAATCTTGAGCAGCAGTCTCGCCAGCGCTCTTTGCGATGTTGAGCTGGTTTTTTCATTCTTCTTTGCTTCATGCAGCCGAAACCAGGAAATCATGCCGAAGACAGCAGCCTGAAGCGAATAGAAGAAGAACGCGCCGCGCCAATATCCTGCATCCGCAAAAATCGCGCCGATCATCGGTCCGGCAAATGCCGAAACGCCCCAGACAACCGAAATGATCGCATAAACCCGGGTTGTCAGGATCGGCGGGATGATCTGGTGGACTGCGGCAAAGGAAATGGCGATCATCGCCCCGCCCCCAAGGCCTTGCACCAGCCTGCCCACCAGCATTGGGAACATGGACGGGCTGAAACCGCTGATAAGGCATCCGACGAAATAGATCATGGCAGCAAGAGTCATTGCGCGCTTGACGCCGATTGTCAGAACAAACAATACGCTTGTCGCCCCGGCAATGATTGAACCCACTTCATAAAGAGCAATCAGCCAGGCAACATAGGTTTCACCACCGATTTCAGCCGTCATCGCCGGAGTTACGGTGGAGACCATCAATTCGTCGGCGGCATGTAGCCAGACCCCGAAGGAAAGCAGGATAATTTGCCCGATATGGCCTGACCGTGCGACATCAGACCAGCGCGTGGACAATTCGGGATTGTTCATGAGGGTGTTTTTTTACCGGATTGGCCAACAGGTCTCAGACCATCAAAGAACAGAAAATCGAGAAAACGCGCTGCATCGTCAAACCGACCCGGCCCGCTTTTGTGCGGCCCAAGTACGGCACGGACCTGGACATCGAAATCGGCATAATGCTGGGTTGTTGCCCAAATTGAGAATATCAAATGATGCGGATCGCATTTTGCAAGCTTTCCATCGGCCATCCACCGTTTGATAATTTCTGCCTTTTCATCAACAAGCCGCTTCAGCGGTCCTTTGAGAACACTCTCGATGCGCGGTGCGCCTTGCAGTATTTCATTGGCAAACAAGCGGCTTTCGCGTGGATAATCGCGTGCCATTTCCAGCTTTCTGAGAATATATCGGCGGATTTCCTGTACCGGATCGCCGGCTTGATCCATCTCGCGCAATGGATCCAGCCATTTTTCCATCAACCGATCGATCAACTCGCCGTGGATGGCTTCCTTCGTCCTGAAATAGTAGAGCAGATTCGGCTTCGACATTCCCGCAGATTCGGCAATCTGGTCAATTGTGGAACCACGAAAACCATGCAGGGAGAAAACGTCGAGCGCAGCATCCAGGATGCGCTGTTCATTTTCCAGCTGAATCCGGGTGCGCCTTTGTGTCCTGGATGCTCTAGCTGTCAATAACCGTCCCTCATTTGACGCTGAAAATCAGTTACCCGCAGTATTGACCATTTTCAGCACAATTTTCTTTCCCTGCATTCAGATTCAGCTTGAGAGAATACCGGGAAACTGTAATCTTTACCAATCGGTCAAAAATAATCAAAGCCCGTTTCTGGATGTGACCGCAATGATACAAAAATATCTTGCTGCTCAGGGCATCGGGAAACAGAACTTACGGACCGACGCGGGCCTCACCCGGTTTTTATAGGGAACGACACCATGTCCAATCGCCTCAACGTGACACCCAACGATCTTCGGGCTTTCTGGATGCCGTTTACGGCAAATCGACAGTTCAAGAAAAATCCGAGAATGTTTGTTGGCGCCAAGGACATGCACTACACCACAGCGGATGGCAGGCAGGTGCTGGACGGTACAGCCGGTCTTTGGTGCGTCAATGCCGGCCACTGCCGGCCCAGGATTACAGAAGCGATCGCAAAACAGGCCGGTGAACTGGATTATGCGCCGGCATTCCAGATGGGCCATCCCAAGGCATTTGAACTGGCCAATCGCCTGACAGACATTTCTCCCGATGGACTTGATCATGTCATGTTCACAAATTCAGGCTCTGAGTCTGTCGATACGGCGCTGAAGACCGCGCTCGCCTATCACCGGGCAAAGGGCGATGGTGGCCGTTTCCGCCTGATTGGCCGCGAGCGCGGATATCATGGTGTTAATTTCGGTGGCATATCGGTCGGTGGGATCGTACCCAATCGAAAGATGTTCGGAACCCTGCTGACCGGCGTCGACCATCTGCCCCATACCCATCTGCCAGGTGAGAACGCCTACAGCCGCGGTGAACCTGAACACGGGAGCAATCTGGCAGACGAGCTAGAACGCATTTGCGGACTTCACGATCCGTCGACGATTGCCGCGGTCATTGTCGAACCGGTGGCAGGGTCGACCGGTGTCTTGATTCCGCCAAAGGGCTATCTGAAGCGCCTGCGCGAGATTTGTGACAAGCACGGCATATTGTTGATCTTTGACGAGGTCATTACCGGATATGGCCGGATGGGTGCCCCATTTGCAGCCGACTATTTTGATGTCAAACCGGATATGATGACGACTGCCAAGGGCCTCACCAATGGCGTCATCCCGATGGGTGCGGTCTTCGTCACCGACGAAATCCATGACGCGTTCATGCAGGGTCCCGAACACATGATAGAGTTCTTCCATGGCTACACTTATTCAGGCAATCCGATTTCATCTGCCGCTGGGCTGGCAACGCTGGAAACCTACCAGGAAGAGGGGTTGTTTGATCGGGCTGCAGAGCTGGCACCTTATTGGGAGGATGCACTCCATTCGCTCAAGGATGCCAAATATGTAATCGATATTCGCAATATTGGACTGATTGGGGCGATTGAACTGGAACCGATTGCCGGACAGCCCACAAAACGGGCGTTTTCAGCCTTTGTCAGGGCCTACGAAAAAGGTTGTCTGATACGCACAACCGGCGATATCATCGCCTTGTCTCCGCCGCTGATCATCGAAAAACAGCATATTGATCAGATCGTCTCCACCATTCGCGAGACCCTTGAGGAAGTAGATTGAGTTTAAGCATCCAAGCACAACCAGGATTGGTTCGACCGGGCGAAAGGTTTCGTTTCGATACCGGACCGATCCTTGTATTTGTTACAGTGAACGAGGAATAAACCATGGCCGCACCGGGCGAAAATCTCAAGATCAATGGCGATCGGCTTTGGGATTCGATCCACGAAATGGCAGAGATCGGACCCGGCATCGCCGGTGGCAACAACCGTCAGACGGTAACCGATGAAGACGGCGAGGGCCGCAGACTGTTTCAAAGGTGGTGTGATGACGCCGGCCTGACCATGGGCGTCGACCAGATGGGCACCATGTTCATGCGCCGCGAAGGCACGGACCCGGATGCGCTTCCGGTTTATGTCGGCTCCCATCTCGATACGCAACCAACCGGTGGCCGCTATGACGGTGTGCTGGGCGTATTGGGCGGGCTGGAGATTATTCGCACGCTGAACGACCTCGGCATCAAGACCAAGCATCCGATCGTTGTGACCAACTGGACCAATGAGGAGGGTACGCGATTTGCCCCCGCCATGATGGCTTCGGGTGTATTTGCCGGTGTGCTTGATCAGGATGACATCTATCAGCACGAGGACGCGGCCGGTTTGAAATTTGGCGACGAACTCGAGCGCATTGGCTGGAAGGGCGAGGAAAAAACCGGCGATCGCAAGATGCATGCCTTCTATGAATTGCATATTGAGCAGGGCCCAATCCTGGAAGCTGAAGAGATCGATATCGGTGTTGTGACTCATGGTCAGGGCCTGCGCTGGGTGGAGTGCACCATTACCGGCAAGGAAAGCCACACCGGTTCGACTCCGATGAAGATGCGCAGGAATGCTGGCCGCGGTCTCGCTCTGGTGACCGAGCTGGTGCACGAAATTGCCATGAAGCGTCAGCCCAATGCCGTCGGCGCCATCGGCCACATCGATGTCTATCCCAATTCCCGCAACATCATTCCGGGCAAGGTGGTTTTCACCGTCGATATTCGCAGTCATGAACTCGATACGCTGAAGGAGATGTTTGCAGAGCTTGAATCAGAAGCTCCAAAACTGTGCGAGTCGATCGGGGTAAAATTCGAGGCAGAGATTATTGGCCAGTTCGACCCGCCGGCTTTTGACGAGAACTGTGTCGCAGCGGTGCGAAACGCGGCAAAAAGGCTTGGATATTCCCATCGCGATATCATTTCCGGTGCCGGTCATGATGCCTGCTGGATCAACCGGGTTGCCCCGACCGCCATGGTCATGTGCCCCTGCGTTGACGGCCTGTCACACAATGAAGCTGAGGAAATCACCAAGGAATGGGCTGCGAAGGGAACCGACGTCCTCTTCCATGCCGTTGTCGAAACCGCGGAGATTGTGGAGTGAAATCATGCAGATAAATGTTTTCGCCATCGCCGAAACCGATGAACAACAACTACGCATAGACCTTGCCGCGGCGCTCAGGCTTGCTGCCAGAAGCGAATGGCACGAGGGTGTGGCAAACCATTTCTCCGCAGCAGTCTCGCCTGACGGAAAGAAGTTTCTGGTCAATCCGCGCTGGAAACACTTCTCGCTCGTCCGTGCAAGCGACTTGTTGCTGGTCGATGCCGATGATCCCGAAACCATGAACCGCCCGGATGCGCCAGACCCGTCTGCCTGGTCGATCCATTCGGCGATCCATCGCAATCTGCCCCATGCCCGCGTTGCTTTGCATCTCCATCCGCCCTACGCAACCGCATTGGCAGCTTTGAAAGACCCGACCATCAAACCGGTCGACCAGGTTACGGCCCGGTTCCATAACCGTCTTGCGCTTGATCTGTCATTTGGCGGAATTGCAACCGAGGAAGCCGAGGGCGAACGGATTGCTTCCACGATCGGAAATCATTCTGCCCTGATGATGGGCAATCACGGTGTTACCACGGTCGGTCAGACCGTGGCAGAAGCCTATGACGCTCTTTACCATCTCGAACGTGCAGCACGCACCATGGTGCTGGCCTATTCCACCGGACAGGAACTGAGCGTCATGAATGATAAAATTGCCGAGGAAACCGCTGCGGAGTGGGAAGTCTACAAGGATGCAGAGTTTGCGCATTTTTCCGAGATGAAACGCATTCTCGACCGGGAAGATCCTTCCTATGCCGACTGAACCAAGTACGAATTAAGTAAAGAGGGGTGAACGAACATGTCCAAGGTCATCAAGAACGGAACCATAGTCACCGCCGACCATAGCTGGAAAGCTGATGTGCTGGTCAAGCACGACAAGATCGAGGCGGTTGGCCACGACCTGCACGGCGATCATGAGTTTGATGCGACCGGCTGCTATGTCATGCCCGGCGGTATCGATCCGCATACCCATCTCGAAATGCCATTCATGGGCACCTATTCCTCGGACGATTTTGAGTCAGGCACACGCGCGGCCGTCTCCGGCGGTACCACCATGGTGGTCGATTTCGCCCTGCCTTCGCCCGGCCAGTCCCTGCTGGAAGCCATCCAGATGTGGGACAACAAGTCGACTCGCGCCAATTGCGACTATTCCTTCCACATGGCGATCACCTGGTGGGACAAGCAGGTCTTCGACGAAATGGAAATCGTCGTGCGCGAGAAGGGCATCAACACCTTCAAGCATTTCATGGCCTATAAGGGCGCATTGATGGTCAATGACGATGAAATGTATGCTTCCTTCCAGCGTTGCGCCGAATTGGGCGCACTTCCCCTTGTCCATGCCGAGAATGGCGATGTGGTCGCATCTCTGCAACAAAAACTGCTGGCAGAGGGGCATAACGGGCCGGAAGGCCATTCCCATTCACGGCCGCCGGAAGTTGAAGGCGAAGCAACCAACCGTGCCATCATGATCGCCGACATGGCTGGCGTGCCGCTTTATGTCGTCCACACTTCAAGCGAACAGGCACATGAAGCCATACGCCGCGCCCGCCAGAAGGGCATGCGCGTTTATGGTGAACCGTTGATTCAGCATCTGACCCTTGATGACAGCGAATATTACCACAAGGATTGGGACCATGCCGCCCGGCGGGTCATGTCGCCACCCTTCCGTGACAAGTCGCATCAGGATTCGCTTTGGGCCGGGTTGAGCGCCGGTTCATTGCAGGTAGTGGCGACCGATCATTGTGCCTTCACCACCGACCAGAAACGCAATGGCGTGAACGATTTCACCTTGATCCCCAACGGGACCGGCGGTCTGGAGGATCGCATGCCGATGCTCTGGACCTATGGCGTCAATACCGGCCGTTTGACGATGAATGAATTCGTCGCGGTAACATCGACCAATATTGCCAAGATCCTTAATATCTATCCGAAAAAGGGCGCGATCATGCAGGGCGCTGATGCAGATATTGTCGTCTGGGATCCGGAGAAGAAAAAGAAGATCACCGCCAAGAAACAGCAATCGGCGATCGACTACAACGTGTTTGAAGGCAAGAAAGTGCAGGGCCTGCCGCGTTTCGTTCTGTCCCGCGGTCAACTTGTCCTGAATAACGGCAAGCTCGATACCCAACCGGGACATGGCGAATTTGTACGCCGCGAACCCTACCATGCCGTCAACAAGGCCCTTTCCACCTGGAAAGAACTGACCGCCCCCCGCCAGGTTGTAAGGACCGGCATTCCGGCAAGTGGTGTCTAGGCAAAATGAGCATGGGAATTCGATATGGATAAAGTAGCGGTCATTACCGCCGGAGGCAGCGGCATGGGTGCCGGCGCTGCAGGTAAACTGGCCGACGACGGCTACAAGGTTGCAATCTTGTCTTCCTCGGGCAAGGGCGAAGCGCTCGCCGAAAACCTCGGCGGAGTGGGCGTCACCGGGTCGAACCAGTCGACGGACGATCTCAAACGCCTGGTTGATCTCGCCCATGAAAAATGGGGCCGCGTTGATGTCCTGGTAAACAGTGCCGGCCACGGTCCACGCGCACCAATCCTGGAACTGACCGATGAGGACTGGCATACCGGCATGGATGTCTATTTCATGAATGTGGTTCGACCGACGCGTCTTGTCGCTCCAATCATGGTTGAACAGAAAGGTGGAGCGATCATCAATATCTCGACCTTTGCTGCCTTCGAGCCGGACCCGGTATTTCCCACTTCCGGCGTATTCCGCGCTGGTCTGGCAGCTTATACGAAACTTTTTGCCGACCGTTACGCGGCGGATAATGTTCGAATGAACAATATCCTGCCCGGCTTCATCGACAGCCTCCCGGAGAAGGAGGAATTTCGCGCGCGAATTCCCATGGGCCGCTATGGCAAGAATGAAGAAATTGCCGCGACGGTTGCATTCCTCGCCTCTGAAGGCGGCGCCTATATTACCGGTCAGAACATACGTGTGGATGGGGGGATCACGAGATCAGTATAGAAAATGTCGTGAGCGCCAAGGATCTGTCGCTCACATTCACCACAAATGACGGTCCGGTTCATGCGCTTTCACAGGTCGATCTGGAAATAGGCCGCGGGGAATTTGTCTCCTTCATCGGTCCGTCCGGCTGCGGCAAGACCACCTTCCTCAGAGTTATTGCCGATCTGGAAAAGCCGACTGGTGGCACAATCACAGTCAATGGCATGACCCCGGAACAGGCAAGACTGAAACGCGCCTATGGCTACGTGTTTCAGGCAGCAGCGCTCTATCCCTGGCGGACAATCGAGAAGAACGTGGCGCTGCCGCTGGAGATCATGGGGTTTGACAAAAGCCAGCAAAAGGAAAGGGTCGAGAGAACCCTGGCGCTGGTCAACCTGACCGGATTCGAACAAAAATATCCCTGGCAATTATCAGGCGGCATGCAGCAACGTGCTTCCATCGCCCGCGCGCTTTCCTTTGATGCCGATCTCCTGTTGATGGATGAACCATTTGGCGCACTCGACGAGATTGTCCGCGATCACCTGAACGAGCAGCTGCTCCATTTATGGGAAAGCACCAACAAGACCATTTGCTTTGTGACCCATTCAATCCCCGAGGCTGTCTATCTTTCGACCAAGATCGTCGTCATGAGCCCGCGTCCGGGCCGGGTGACCGATGTCATCGACAGCCCGTTACCCAAGGAAAGACCGCTCGACATTCGCGAGTCCAAGGAGTTTCTCGATATCGCCCAACGTGTCCGCGATGGCTTGCGGGCAGGTCATGCCTATGAGGTCTAGACACAGAAGATGAGCGCCGGTACCTCAAAATTTGGAAATGCCTTTCTTCCGGTCACCAGTATTCTGCTCGTGCTTCTGCTGCTCTGGTATGTCTTTGCCTATGTCATGAACGCGCCATTCCAGCGCGAACTCGACAAGCGCGCTGGCGAAAATCCAAGTTTTTCCGAACTGGTCATCAAGACCTGGTCGCAGCCCAAGCCGACCATGCCCGCGCCTCACCAGGTCGCGCAGCGGCTATGGAAAACCGTTTTTGGCGTCAAGCCGTGGTCAAAGCGCAGCCTAGTCTATCATTCCGGCGTGACACTATCCTCGACATTGCTGGGCTTCCTGATGGGAACCGGCCTTGGCCTGATCATCGCCATCGGCATCGTCTACATACCGGTGCTGGAGAAGAGCTTCCTGCCCTGGATCATTGCCTCGCAAACCATCCCGATTCTGGCCATTGCGCCGATGATTATCGTGGTTCTGGCATCGATCAACATCACCGGTATTCTGCCGAAAGCCCTGATCTCCACCTATCTTTCGTTTTTCCCGGTAGCTGTCGGCATGGTCAAGGGATTGCGATCGCCTGAGGCGATGCACCTCGATCTCATGCGGACCTATTCCGCCAGCAATGCACAGATATTCTGGAAATTACGGATACCGGCATCCGTGCCGTTCTTTTTCACCTCGATCAAGGTTGCGATTGCCGCCAGCCTGGTCGGCGCGATCGTCGGTGAACTGCCGACCGGTGCCGTTGCCGGGATCGGCTCGCGTCTGCTGGCAGGCTCCTACTATAGCCAGACCATCGACATTTGGGCGGCACTGATCGCCGGTTCAGTCCTGGCCATGCTTCTGATTGCTGCCGTTAGCATGCTTCAATCCTTCACTGCCAGAATGATGGGAGCCCAGCCATGAGCGCTGTAGCAGCAAGGCCGCAACGCATTGATGCGGGCCGCATCTTCATTCGCATTTTTTTGCCGGCAGTGTTCATTTGCGCGGCGATGATTTGGGTCTTGAACGCAATAGCCACAGACAGAATTGAAAATTCCAGCGTCGCGCTGCTTGTCGCGGTCATAGCCTGGCTCACCGCATGCTGGTTCAATATCGAGCTGTCGCGGCTTTCGATCCTGAACCTGAAACTGTCGCGCCTGCGCGATCTAGTGGTTGCTGCGATCTTTGGGATCTTTATCCTGTTTCTGTGGGAAGTTTTCGTCGCGGTCTTTCAAATACCGTTTATATTGCTGCCTCCGCCTTCGGCAATTTTCGAGCGGATCATGGCGTCTCTGCCGATCCTGGCGGCCGATTTCTACCAGACGGTTATCAAGGCAGCCTTCATTGGCTGGTGCATTGGTTCCTTCAGCGGATTTATGGTTGCGGTCCTGGCCGACCGCTATGGCTTTCTGGCACGTGGATTATTGCCCATCGGCAATATGATCTCTGCTTTGCCGATTATCGGCATTGCGCCGATCATGGTCATCTGGTTCGGTTTTGATTGGCATTCAAAGGCAGCGGTGGTCATCGTCATGACTTTCTTTCCCGCACTGGTAAATACGCTCGCAGGGCTCAACGCCAGCGGTCAGATGGAACGCGATCTGATGCGTACTTATGCCAGCTCGCATTGGCAGACGCTTCTGAAATTGCGTCTTCCTGCCGCAATGCCCTTTATATTCAATGCGTTGAAGATCAATTCTACACTCGCCTTGATCGGTGCGATTGTGGCAGAGTTTTTCGGAACCCCCATCGTTGGCATGGGTTTCAGAATTTCGACCGAAGTGGGTCGGATGAATCTCGACATGGTCTGGGCGGAAATTGCCGTCGCAGCCCTTGCCGGGTCACTTTTTTACGGAGGGCTCGCACTTCTCGAGCGCTCCGTTACATTCTGGCATCCGTCTTACCGCTAGAGATAGGCGGTGCCATAACAACAGGAGTAGGGAACATGAAGAAACTATTAGTTCTAACATTTGCGCTCGCAATGGCGCTCGCTGCGGGGATTGCTTCCGCCGCCGACGAGGTGACATTGCAGCTGAAATGGGTCGCTCAAGCCCAGTTTGCCGGATATTTCGTGGCCAAGGACAAGGGCTTTTATGAAGAAGTCGGCCTTGATGTCGAAATCAAGCCGGGCGGCCCGGACATAGCGCCCGAGCAGGTAATTGCCGGTGGTGGCGCAGATGTCATCGTCGACTGGATGGGTGGGGCACTTGCCGCACGCGAAAAAGGCGTGGGCCTGGTCAATATCGCACAGCCATTCAAGAAGGCCGGTATGCAGCTGGTCTGCCCGAAGGATGGTCCGATCCAGAGCGAAGCCGACTTCAAGGGTCACACCCTTGGTGTGTGGTTCTTCGGCAATGAATATCCCTTCTATGCCTGGATGAACAAGATTGGCGTTTCGACCGATGGCGGCGAAGATGGCGTCACTGTTCTCAAGCAGAGCTTTGACGTTCAGCCCTTGATCCAGAAACAGGCAGACTGCATCTCGGTCATGACCTACAACGAATATTGGCAGTTGATCGACGCCGGTTACAAGCCGGAAGACCTGATCGTCTTCAACTATTCGGAAATGGGAAATGACCTCCTGGAAGATGGCCTCTACGTCATGGAAGATGATCTGAAGGATCCGGCATTCAAGGAAAAAATGGTCAAATTCGTCGAAGCCTCAATGAAGGGTTGGGAATATGCAATC
>JBCCEP010000015.1:0-23448 GCA_039030215.1 Pseudomonadota bacterium | reverse complement strand
GAATGATCGTCTTTACCCAGTTTCGGCACCAGGCTGGCCGGTCGCTCGGTCTTCAGAACCGCTGCAAATGGGGAACGGACCGATTCTTCTTCATCGCCATATGCCAGGACGTGATCGGCAGATTCACGTACCAGGCTCGCAATCATGACTGGAAGATCGGCATCGACTTCCGGCTCTTTCTCTTCGATATGAAAAAGGGAAGCAACCTGTATCGCTTCCCTGAATGGTCTTGCCTGAACAAATGCCAATTCGAATTTCTCGTCGGTCTCCAGCGGAGACAACATGCTCTGGCGCTGGAGAACCGAACCTGCCGTGAAGTTCTCCGGCGGACGAATTGTTGTGGTGGAAACAACACGATCTCCCTTGAGCGCTCGATTGATGCGCTGGGGTACCTGTTCCTGTTTCGGGCGGGTGCGGATCAGCGCCGGTACGCTTCTTGGGTCCATCTGGTCGGACATTGCGCCGGTGATAATCGGATCAATTCCATCAGGCGCATCCGGAGTTTCGCTGCCCTCGACGACTGCACGGGCACTTCCAAGGCCTGAAACATTTGCGGCAATTGCAGTTTGACCGGGAGACTGGTTCATGTTTGCCAGCCAGCGTTGGGTTACCGGCGACGGCAAAAGAGAAGCGACATCCTGATAGGCGATCAATGATGGATAGGCAAAGAATACTGCCAATGCCACGACGGCGGGATAAACAAGCTTTCTTGCATCTCCCAAAAAGGAGTGAAAACGTTTCTTCAGATGCCCCAGAACCATTTTATTCTTCAATCGCGAAGTCAATGTTGAAAGCCGCAAAACCATACTCCAGACACAGTGCTTTAGCGCCCTCCTGGGCCAAGGCGAACCATAGTTGGTTAACCTTGATAGAGGGTTAAAGCTCTGTTTCGGCTTAGTTAATTTGCACGATTTCCCGCCGTGCCGAACCCGATAAACCTATTGCCTTTGAAATTGGGCAATAATCAGACGAAAATTTGACAATAGGCAGGGCATTGCTGGTTAAGCGCAGAAATCTCTAACGTTTGCGGGCTTTTCCCGCGTAGGGATTGTCCCCTTTTCGCATATGCAACCTTACCGGCGTGGCCCAAAGGTCAAATGATTCGCGCAGGTCATTGATCATATACCGTGTATAAGCCGCCGGCAGGGCGTCGGGCCTGCTGCAGGCGGCGACAAATGTCGGGGGCCGGGATTTGACCTGGGTAATAAATTTGATCTTGATCCGCCGTCCGGCAACGGCAGGCGGCGGATGATGATACAGGACGCTATCGAGCCAACGGTTGAGTTTCGCCGTTGGAATTCGGACGTTCCATTTCTTGTGCACTTCCAGAACCGCCTGCATCAAGCGATTCGTACCCTCCCCGGTCAAACCCGAAACCGGAACAACTTTCAGCCCCTTTATTTGAGGCAATAGCCGCTCTGCCTTTTCGTGGAGGTCCTCCAGCGCCTGCTGGCGATCGTCCACCATGTCCCATTTGTTAAGAGCGATGACTGGCGCCCTGCCCTCGCGAATAACCAGGTCGGCGATTTGCAGATCCTGTTTTTCAAACGGGCTTTGGGCATCAATGACAATAATGACCACTTCCGCATATTGGATCGCCCGCAATCCGTCGGCAACCGACAGTTTCTCCAGCTTTTCCTGGACCCGTGCCTTCTTGCGCATTCCTGCGGTATCGAAAAGCCTGATCGTGCGGTCCTGCCATTGCCAGTCCACCGAGATGGAATCGCGGGTTATGCCTGCCTCCGGGCCGGTCAATAATCGATCCTGGCCGATAAGCTGGTTGATCAGTGTCGACTTTCCGGCATTGGGTCGTCCGACGATGGCGATTTTCAGTGGCTGAGCCGGGTCGTATTGTTCGTCATCATTGTCGGCATCTTCGGCTGGTTCATCGTTTTGCAGCTGAGAAGCCGCCACTGGTTGTTTGCGGGAACCGCGGGATTTGCGCCTGGTCTTTTCACTGACTTCATCTTCGGGATGCGCCACATCCTCGCCCACAGCGGCTACAATAGCATCGTAAAGATCGGCCAGGCCTTCGCCATGCTCCGCAGAAATGGGAACCGGTTCGCCGAATCCGATGCTGTATGCATCATAAAAGCCGGGTTCGCCCGCTTTGCCCTCGACCTTGTTGGCGACAAGAACTATCGGCTTTTGGGATCGACGCAGAATATTGGCGAATGCCTTGTCTGCCGGTGTCACCCCTGCGCGGGCATCAATCATGAACAAAATGGCGTCTGCTTCCTGAACAGCCATATCGGTCTGAGCCCGCATGCGTGCTTCGAGGCTCTCGTCATTGGCTTCTTCCAGCCCGGCAGTATCAATAACGTCAAAATTTAGCGGCCCGATCGAGCCTTCAGCAGCACGTCGGTCGCGGGTGACGCCGGGCGTGTCATCCACCAATGCGAGTCGTTTGCCCACCAAACGGTTGAAGAGCGTCGATTTTCCGACATTCGGACGCCCGACAATGGCCAATTTCAAACTCATCGGAATGCATTCCTCAAATGGCCGCGGCTGGATTTAGACCGGACGAAGCAATTTTACTGGCCGCCAGTTTTCTAGCTGGCTCCGGTAACGCCATTGCCGGCAAGATATTCCAGGACGACCTGTGCACGACTGCGTACCGAGGCATCGCTGCCACCGTCTTCGGTGATCTGGCGATACCAGTTTACCGCTTCTTCCGGTTGTCCGGCCTTAAGTGCAGCCAGTCCCAATGCTTCGCGAGCAACGGAACGAAATGTCTGACCAGCGGCAGCGAGTGGTTCGAGCCGCCCTTTGACACTTTCATAATCTTCCTCATCCACGGCTAACAATCCGGCGCGCAGTTTCGCGATATCCCGGAAGGAGGCGTCATAGGAACTGTCGGCAGCAATCGCGTCGAATTGCTCGATTGCCGCAACTTTATCGCCCTTGGCAGCCAGTTCTCCAGCGATCCGAAGCTTTGCAAGTGCCGGATACTGGCCAGAACCGGAACTACCCAATAACTCCAATTCCGCAATCGCTTCATCATTCTTGCCGTCATCAGCAAGCTCAACTGCCTTCAGATACATATCTCCGGAATTTGCTGCCTGGCGTTGGGAATAATATTCCCAGCCACGAAATCCAGCCGTCGCGGCAACGATGAGCACTGCGGCGCCGATCACAAATTTTCCGTAACGCGCCCAAATCGACTTTAATTGATCCTGGCGAATTTCTTCATCTACTTCGCGAATAAAACTGTCGTCAGACATCGTATGTGCTTTCAATCTTGCTTGTCATTCGATGCGGGTTTTTCCGCAATAATTGGCGGCGTTTTAACTGCAAGCCTACATTTAAGCAATCACAAGCGGCACACCGATCAACCATTCATGCAGTTTCCAGATGAACAGGACCCAAATTGCCAGGCCCAAAACAATGGCTGCCATGTCATATGTGACCGGCCCTGGCTGCGGCAGCGCCTCAACGCGATGGCTAACGGAAATCCGATTCCAGATTGACCATGCCAGTATCGAACCAAACAATACTATTGACGCCAGGTCTCCATTCACCGTCAGGTGAGCGAATGCCCAAATCATCACAGCCATCAACATCGGGTGCTTGAGCGCCGGTTTCAAGCGTCCGGGCGGCAGATTTCCGGCCATCAAGGAAATAAATGCAATCGCCATCAGGAGGAAGGCCAGATGCCGTGTCCAAACCGGGGTTATATAGATAATCGGAGCCTCCGGCTGGGCGAGGGCGTAGCCGTAGATCAAAATCGCCAGACTAGTAAGCGAGATTACGGAATAGATTCCCTGCCACGATCTTTTACCCAGATTTTCAAGTTGCTTGTCCCGCCATTCTGGAGCCAGCATTCGCACAGAATGCGTGCCAAGAAACAGGACAAGGCCCAGAACGAAGATCACCATACTCACGTTTGAAGTTCCTTACTGATTTCGTCGTTGATTGCTCCGGTGCATTGTTAGTGCAAAGATATAGCCGGTGCGGGGGCAAACAAGAAGCAATGAGCAATGCCAATCAAACCGGAAGTGGTACATAAAAAACTGGAAGCACTGAAGGAAACACTGGAACAGGCCTCCGGTTTATCAGATGAAGCGCGTCAAACGGTTGAGCTGGATCAACAAGCTGTCGGTCGGCTTTCACGCATGGATGCATTGCAGGCCCAGGCAATGGCACAAGCCCAGGAACGCAAGCGTCAGGCCGATATTATTCGCATCGACATGGCATTGCGCAGGCTTGCCGAAGGCGAATATGGCTATTGTTCAGAATGCGGCGAGGAAATTCCCGCCGCACGTCTTGAAATCGATCCAATGGCCGAACGCTGTGTCAGTTGCGCCTAACCTGCGCGCTACAATCAACCTATTCAGCAGGGCGACCCTGTTTTTCCATGAACTCACGATCGATTTCAGGCAGTGGTTGGTCGTTCAAGGTTGCCTCGAACGCCTTCAGCCTTTTGTAGATCGACAATAGTTCGACAATTGTCGGCCAGGAGTTCACCAGGTACTGGAATGAGTTCGATACCTGGTTGAAGGCAGTCAGGATCTGCTGCAGAAGCCCAAAGGTGATCTTTCCTGCTGCGATCGTGGGAACCAGGATGAAGTAAGCGAAGATATTGTCTGCCTGCAGATAAAATGCCCGTGTCAGATTGAAGTACATATAGTGAAAATACAGCCTGAAGTAATTTTGCCGGACATAGCCGAACAATTCGACGACGGTCATGGGTTCTGCCCTGTCGGCGTCATCTTCCCCGTAGACCAGCTCCTTGCGGTAAGCCGCCTCAACGCGCTGGTTCTTGAACTCCAGCCCTGGCAGTTTGATCCCGACAACGGCCAGCAACACGGTACCGAATACTGACCAGAATATTGCGGCCTGCATCAACGGGGCCGGAATTTCGCCGACAATGGGCATGGAAGTGACGTTTGAGGACAATCCGTAAAGGATGGGCAGGAAGGCAATAAGTGTCATTACAGAATCGACCATGTTGACGCCAAGGCCCTCGACCGTCTGGGCAAACCGCATTGTGTCTTCCTGGACGCGTTGCGATGCGCCCTCGATTTTGCGCAACCGGGTCCATTCACCCATGTAGAAGTCGTTCATCGCTGTTCGCCAGCGAAAGATGTAATGGCTGACGAAAAACCGGGTCACCACAAATACCGCAATCCAGAGAAATGCGATGGCGGCAAAATCCACCAGCAACCAATAGAGTTCGCTTGGTTTGACGTCGGAATCGGGCGAAAGAGCTGTCTGAACCAAATCGAAGAACGGACGCCGCCAATTGTTGATGGCAACCGAAACCTGAACGGAAAAATAGGTTGAGAACAGAATGAATGCCGATCCGCCAATGGACCATGTCATCCAGGGATGATGGGTTATGCGGTACCAAAAGAACCAGAAGGCACCTGCAAAAATTATGTAGTACACGTAGAACCACAAGAAATCATTGGTCCAGAAGTATTCCGCACCAACAATTGTGCTCGATCCCTCCTGCGGCGGCAGGCCAATATAGGTTCCGAGGGCATAACCACCGGCATACCAGACGGCTATGGCGATGGCGCTCCAGGCGACAAATGACAGAAAAAAGTAGCGTGGTGCGGGGAAGAATGAGTGAAACAAAGAGATATTGCTCCGAGTGACTTCATAACCGGTTTAGAACTCGCCGCCTCTTTGACACTTTAAATTGGCAAACATCAAGCAATATTCCATGCACATTGATGTGTGATTCAAGTGAAGGCATCAGAGCCAGCCCCTGACGTGCCGGTGGTTGAAATCGATCAGCCATTTCATGACAGATGCAATTTTAATTAAATTACAAATCAAATATTCAGCTTTCTGCGATAATTTGATCCATCTAAAGTTACTGGGGGTGACTTGGATGAATAAAAACTTGGGGAATGCAGAATGTTGGGGAAACAATTTGGGGGACATCCGCTCCGTCACGGAACGCGGGTAATTTCGAATACTCTATTCACTCGGTATCTGACCAATGAAGCAGGCAATTTTTCGATAATTGCCGCAATCGTCCTGATCCCGCTTTTGACATCGGCGGGGTTGGCACTCGACTATACCCGATTAAGCGAAAGCCGAAGCCGGGTACAGCAGGCGCTTGATGCCGGGACAATGGCAGCCGCGATCGTGATGAATAATGGCGGTACACGGAAAGAGGCGGTCGCCGAGGGTAGAAGCTTTTTTGCATCAAATTGTCCGCTGGACGAATGCAGTCGGCGCAGGCCACCGCGATTTCGAATTAAACGCGGTGAAAAGGTTACCGGTACATACAGAACCTATATCGAGACGACTTTCATGCGTGTAGCCGGCTTCGACAAGGTTAGATACAATCTTGCCTCTGAAGTCGCGTTGAACCAATTATATACAGAATTTCACATTGCGATCGATCGTTCGGCTTCACTTGGCATTGCTGCCGATGATGAAAATGTCAAAAAACTGCAGGCATTGACTGTAGGCTTTTATAGCCATCAACCCGAGGGTTGCCAATTTGCCTGTCACGAGCCGGAAGAGAACGAACCGTTCAGAAATGGCAAACAGATGTCAAGCTATGAGCTTGCACGTGAGGCGGGGATACTGCTTCGTGAGGACGTCTTGCTTGACGCGGTTGATGCAGCCGCCGTTTCGCTCCTGAACAATCGGAGCAGTTCAAAATCAGGTCCCATAAATGTTGCCGCCTATGCGTTTAGCGACAGTTTCGAGACGCTGGTCAAGCCGACCGCGAGCAAGGCCAAGCTGAAAAGAAAGATCAAAAAATCGAAATTGAGAACCTGGGGAACGCGCTACGATATTGCCATGCCAGACCTGATAAAGCGTGTCGGCAAGGGCGGGAACGGAACCAGCAGCAAGGATCGCCAAAAGACGGTCATTCTGATTACCGACGGCCAGTTCACCAACTATTGGGATGATGCCGATCAGGTGGATTGGTTCAAGGCGTTCGACCAATCCTATTGTGGTGCGTTCAAGAACAATGGTGTCAGGGTAGTGGTCGTCAATGTCGAATATCCCGACCTCAGCGGAAACGACAAATATGAAGAACATGTCGCGTCGCATCGCTCACTGATCACGAAAGCGCTTCAATCCTGTGCGACAGAAGGTTTTTACTACGTCGCTGACGATCACAAGCAAATCGAGGTGACCATGTCGCAAATGGTTAGAGAGGTATTGCAGGAAAAACTGGCCTTTTCCAGGTGAGCACCGGGAGATGGATTTAGCAGGAAGTTACAAGATGATATCGGGAAAAATCTGATTTTAACCCATTCGTAATTTTCCGTTAACTCCCCGCTTACCTTATTTCCGCGACAATGAGGCTTCCCCAATGCGATTCGTACGGAGTACGCAAATGCATATTGTCGAAGATAGATTTATTCCTACCCCGGACCATGATGAGGAAGCGGAAGCAGAACGTTATGCGCGCATGATGGACGAGATATTTCTGGACGAAGAAGACATGGATCCGGCCGCCTGCCCGCCAGATCGTCGATTCTTTCTGGATGGAAAACAGGCCTGGATCTATGAGCACGGCAATATTTGCGAGCTGGTTTTCATTCGAGAAAGCTGAATTCCAGATCAATTTCAGCTGACCAGATTGATGCCGGCGTAATCAAGGAATATCGGTGTCGAACAGGCTTGCCGGTTCCGGCTCCACGACTTCGGTACTTGTCTTGCCGGATTTGAGGTCTTCAAGATATTCGGCGGTTCCGGCTGTAGCTTTGCCAATCAATTGCATCAACTGCCTGCGCTCGGACGCACTCAGCTTCGAGAGCATGTGGCGGTTTCTCTCGCGTGAGCGGCACATGATTTCGTCGACGATGGACTTTCCCTTTTGCGTCAATTTCAGAACCGTGCTGCGCCGATCAGTCAGATTTGCCTCGCGCTGCACCAGGTCATTGGCTTCGAGGTCCACGGTCAGGCGGCTGATCTGGCTGCGTTGAATACCAGTACGTTCCGCCAACAGGTTCAGCGGGGCGGCCTGCAAGAAATCCAGTACTGCAAGGGCACGCCATTCGAGCGTGCTGAGGCCGAATTTGGGTGCGAGTTCAAGCGCTGCGATCCTGGAGGACATGCTGGCCAGTCGCTGCAGATTGTAGGAGAACAGATATCTGATATCTGCATCTTCGTCGCCAATGCCATCGAGCTCGTCAGACAAGTCTTTATTCATGTGGATTTTATCCTTTCGCCGGAATTTTCCCCGTTGGCGTCAATTTGACAAGGGAATACACGCGAAAATGAATGACTATATGTGCAAGACCACTAATTTAGCATCAAAGCAGCGAATTAAAATGATTGTCTAATATATCTATTTAGTTGCATTTTTAACATATAAAATCAATCTTTGCGAGGAAATATCATGACGTCGCTAGCCCTCAAGCACAGCGCTGGAGAATCGTGTGCGGGCACAAATAACGATCAAGTGAATTGCTGAATCCCGTTACGGGCGAGGCTTCTGTCGCCCTGGAACTACCTTTGCAGATCTTAACCGAACTCTTGAGGCTGCTGACAAGGCCTCGTCACTATTCCCATTCGATAGTGCCGGGCGGTTTTGAGGTGACATCATAGACGACCCGATTGACGCCCCTAATCTCATTGATGATGCGGGTGGCTGTCTTTCCAAGGAAATCCATGTCGTAGGGATAAAAATCAGCCGTCATGCCATCGACAGAGGTGACCGCCCTGAGCGCCAGCACATATTCATAGGTACGACCATCGCCCATAACGCCGACCGTCTGGACCGGAAGCAGAACCGCAAAGGCCTGCCAGATCTGATCATAAAGGCCTGCCTTGCGGATTTCGTCCAGATAAACCGCATCAGCCTGTCTCAATATTTCGAGTTTCTCCCGCGTCACACCGCCTGGGCATCGAATGGCAAGGCCTGGGCCTGGAAATGGGTGGCGTCCGATAAAACTCTCCGGCAGGCCAAGTTCCCGGCCGAGAACTCGGACTTCATCCTTGAACAATTCGCGCAGAGGTTCGACCAGCTTCATCTGCATGCGATCAGGAAGCCCGCCGACATTATGATGGCTCTTGATTGTCGCTGACGGTCCGCCGGAAAACGAGACGCTCTCGATCACATCCGGGTACAGGGTCCCCTGCGCAAGGAATTCCGCGCCGCCAAGTTTCCTTGCCTCTTCCTCGAAAACCTCAATGAACAATCGGCCGATGATCTTTCGCTTGGTTTCGGGATCAGCTTCTCCCGAAAGCTCCGAGATGAAACGATCGGAAGCATCAACCAGATCAAGGGCCAGATTGTAGTGCTCGCGGAACATCGCGACCACTTCTGCTGCCTCATTGAGACGCATCAAACCGTGATCGACAAGTATGCAGGTCAACTGGTCGCCAACGGCCTCATGAATGAGGAGTGCAGCAACGGAAGAATCCACCCCGCCCGAAAGGGCGCATATGACCCGCCCAGAACCAACCTGCGCGCGGATCTTTTCGACCATCTCCTTGCGATAGGCCGACATGCTCCAATCCGGTTTCAGCTTTGCAATATTGTGCACGAAGTTGGACAAAAGCCTGGCACCATCAGGCGTATGGACGACCTCGGGATGGAACATGGTCGAAAAGTAATTGCGCTTGTTGTCAGCGGCGATTGCAAACGGAGCGTTTGGCGAAGTTGCGTAAACCTCAAAACCGTCCGGCAATCGGGTTACCCGGTCACCATGGCTCATCCAGACTGGATATTTTCCGCCTACTTCCCAAATCCCCTCAAACAGCGGGCTTGATTTCAATATTTCGATATCGGCGCGCCCGAATTCGCGGTGATGTCCGCCTTCAACCTTGCCGCCCAACTGGTGACAAAGTGTCTGCTGGCCATAGCAAATTGCCAATATCGGAACACCGGAATCAAATACTGCCTGAGGTGCGCGTGGTGAGTCCTTTTCGGGGACCGAACCCGGTCCACCTGAAAAAATTACCGCCTTGGGATTAAGGCGGTCAAATGCTGCTTCAGCAGATTGAAAAGGTACTATCTTGCAGTAAACGCCTGCTTCACGGACTCGTCTGGCGATCAGTTGGGTCACCTGACTGCCAAAATCTATGATGAGAATCGTATCGTGGTGTGTTGTCATCAGCAGCCTTTATCGGCTCGAAACAGATTCGGCAAGATCACCCACAGCTAATCGTACCGATGACAAACAATAAAGACCATCTGGTCAAAGCCGGATGTGCCCCGTATCGATTGCATCCAGGGTGAGGTCTACTGCGTCGGCGAGTTTCTCGTCAATGATATGCAGGTATTCGGTCCAGTCATCGATGTGATGGAGATCACCAGCACCGTCTGAAATTCCACGCAAACCGATCAACGGGATGTCAAATTGGTGGCAGGCGCGAAGATGGGCAAATGTTTCCATGTCGACCATATCGGCGTCGATCTGGTCGTAGGCGGAGCCTGACACGATATTGGCCCCGGTCGACAACCTCGCGCCAGGAAGATCGGGCACGGAATGCTCCATCTGCAGAACTGCAGGCAAGTCCAGAAAGGGGGTTGTCCCCTTTTCGAAGCCCAAGGCGGAGGCGTCCATATCGCGGTAGGAAACCGAATCCACCTGGTAGACCTTGGTCTGTTCGAGCGTACGGGAACCGGCTGAGCCGAGCGAAATGACCAGTTTGGGGGGTTTGCCGAGCGCCGACAACCGGGATAGTTCTGATGACAGCACGACACCTGCTTCGACCGGCCCGACACCGCACATCAATGGGTCAAAACGCTTTTTCAGTTCCGGCCCGTATTCGGGTTCTGCAGCCATTACAAAAAGCAGATCAGTTACTGGTGACGTCAATTCCGGCTGTCCTTGAAGTTAAAATAAGCGCGAAGTTCGCTCACACCTCAATCCGAAGCGTGGCTTGGTTTTTTTCCGGCGGTTGAAGCTGACTTGGCCCGGCTGCGCTGTTTTTTTGTATTTGCCTTACGGGCGCGTTTTTTCTGGGCCGACGGTTCGGTTTCAACGATCCTGGCGATTTCCTCAATTGTGTCGGCTTCGCTTTGAACCGTTCTGGCGGTGTGACTCTGCAGGTCGGCACTCGT
This sequence comes from Pseudomonadota bacterium, assembly GCA_039030215.1. Classification (GTDB taxonomy): domain Bacteria; phylum Pseudomonadota; class Alphaproteobacteria; order Rhizobiales; family Rhizobiaceae; genus BOKV01. The sequence continues at coordinate 12,452 of JBCCEP010000015.1, read as the reverse complement.
CTTGATCAGCTTCTCGACCAGGTTTTGGTTGAACCCTGCCTCCAGGGCGTGGCGGATCTCGATATTCTTGGCCAGATGCTTCTTCAGTGCCACCCGATCAAATGCCAGATATCGCATGGGCGTTTCCGAGATCACGGTGGCGGACGCATTCTTGCCACTCAGATAGCTCATTTCGCCCAGGAAATCGCCCGGCCCGGCATGACCAACCAGTTCGCCGCGCCGTTCAACCCGGGCGGTTCCCTTGACGATATAGATCAGGTTAGGCGGTTCGGTATCTTCCTCGATCAGCTTGAAGTTTTCGCCGACTTCTGTCCAGGCGCCCAGTTTCATCAGGCGCCGGACATGAATGCGTTCCACACCTTTCAATACCTTGTCGATGAACATCTGTTCTTCAGCAGAAAACTTGCCCCTGCGATTTTCAATGAACAGGATCAAGAGCTGAATTGCATTGACGAGGGTGAAGACGGATTCCCAGAAGAAACTGATCGGGTCGCCAATCGAAGCGTAATATCCGGCAGAAAACAGGCCGGCGGAGATCGCTATCACGCGCAGCCAATGCATCGTACGCATCATCATGGATACGATCAGCAATACGTAGGATATATGCCCCGCCAAATTGGCCGGATCTACAAATGCTTCCTGAAATGCCTGCATTCCAAACCTTCTGCCGTTCGAGCCCGCCTAATGGGCCGTCAATCCCGGCGTTTTTCCAATAGTGCAATGAAGAAGGCATCCGTCTTCGTCAATGCGGGTGTGATCTGTACCATAGCCCGATCTTTTAGCGGAAAATGTGCAAAATTGCTCAGTTGCTTCAATTCAGCCTCAATAGCGTCAACAGGCCGCAAGAAAAATTTGTCGTTTCCGGTCAGAAAACCATTGATCTGATTGATGTTTTCGGCAGGAAACAGCGAACAAGTGATATATACCAAATGTCCGCCCGGCCTGACATAGCGGGCGGCGTCGGTCAATATATCGGCCTGCTCCTGACGACGTTGCGCAATATTGTTTTCGGACAGGCGCCACTTGGCATCGGGACGCCGGCGCCAGGTTCCGCTGCCGGTGCAGGGAGCGTCAACCATGACACAATCCATCCTGTTTTCCAGATCAGCCGGCACTTGTGCGGGCCGATGTACCTGGACATTTCGTGCACCAGCGCGCTTCAGGCGTTCATGAATCGGAGCCAATCTGCGGCGGTCTGAATCATGAGCGTGGATCTGTCCGCGATTTTGCATCAAAGCGCTGAGGGCAAGTGTCTTGCCGCCGCCACCGGCACAGAAATCCATTACCTGGTCGCCTGGTTTAGCGCCAGACAGTAGTGCCGCGATCTGGCTGCCCTGGTCCTGGATTTCGAACCAGCCCTTTTGATATCCGGCTTCGGCCTGGACATTGGGCAGCCGTTTGCCACGGGGTAACGGCTCAATCCTGATGCCTTCGGGAGCGATCGCACATGGTTTTGCCGAAAACCTTGCCAATCGCTTGAGCACCTTGTCCCTGTCCGCTTTCAGGGTATTCACCCGCAGATCGAGTGGCGGTTGTTCTGCAAGCCCTTTTCCCTCCGAGACCCAGTCCTTGCCAAATGCGATCACAAATTCTCCAACGGCAATTTCTGGAATATCAGCCTGGATGAAATCCGGCGCGTCATCGAGATCGTGGCCCAGATAAGTGTTTCCGAAAACCTCCAGCGGCAGTTCAGGCGCAAATTTATCATCGCGAAAATCGTCTGCAATTTCCTCCGGCGTCATATCCCACTGACCAAGCAGCGTGGCGATCACCAGCGCCGGGGAAGTTTCGTCGTTCATCCGCCAGGACTGGGAAGCCTTCTTCCGAAGCGTGTCATAGACAATGTTGCCGATTGCAGAGCGATCGCCCGAACCTGCGAAACGATGGGATATTCCCCAATCCTTCAGGACATCTGTAACCGGGCGGTTCCGGTTTCCGATATCGTCAAGGATCTCGATTGCTGCCTGAGCCCGGCCTCCGAGTCGCATGGATGAAAACCCTCAGATCAGGCCAGCAAGGTGAAGACCATTGAAGATCCACAACAGGACCAGACTTGCATAAGCGACCATGAAAACCGGCCGACGATAGCGCAGTTTGTTGTTAGTCGTGTGAATAAACACGTGGATTGTCTTCACAATCACGAAGAGCCAGGCAAGGCCAACGGTTAGGAAAGAAGTTCCGTCGGTGACATAAGCGACCAGGCAGGCAGCGTAGAACAGCACGCCGGTTTCATTTTGATTGCGGATAGCATTGGAAAATTTCAGGCTTTCTTCCGGCTCATCACGCAAGAGCCGGTAGACCGAAGTCTTAACCTTGCCATCCACAACGCCGCGAATGCGGGTACGGCTCATCGGAAAATAGATTGATGCCGTCACCAGGGCGTGGATAACCATTGGCCAAAGTAACCATGTCGGCGACATTGTTTATCCTCCGGATTTCGGATTTATCTGAAATTACGCACGAACAGCCAATCAGGCATTTCGATTATAGTTGGGGCTTTCCCGTGTAATGGTTACGTCATGGGCATGGCTTTCGGCAAGTCCTGCATTGGTGATGCGAACAAACGTTGCCTTGGACTGATAATCGCCGATGTCGGTTCCACCGACATAACCCATCGCAGCCCTCAGCCCGCCTGCGAGCTGGTGAATGACACCGCTTACCGGCCCCTTATAGGGCACCTGCCCCTCAATACCTTCGGGTACCAGTTTCAGTGCATCGCGCACTTCCGCCTGGAAATACCGGTCGGCGGAACCGCGGGCCATTGCGCCAACCGAACCCATTCCACGATAGGCCTTGTAGGATCGGCCCTGATGCAAATAGACCTCACCGGGGCTTTCATCTGTTCCGGCCAGGAGTGAGCCGATCATTGCAGCAGAAGCACCAGCAGCAATTGCCTTGGCAAGGTCGCCAGAATATTTGATGCCGCCATCGGCAATGACCGGGATACCGGATTTCTGTGCCTGGTTTGCACAGGCCATGATTGCTGACAACTGGGGGACGCCGACGCCGGCCACAACCCTTGTCGTGCAAATCGAGCCCGGGCCAATACCCACCTTGATTGCATCGGCCCCGGCATCGATCAGTGCCTGGGTCCCTTCAGCGGTTGCAACATTGCCGGCTATGATCCGGACAGAATTCGACAAGGTCTTGATACGGGAAACCGTGTCGAGAACCTTTTGCGAGTGCCCATGGGCGGTATCGACAACCACAACATCAACCTCAGCGGCCACGAGGCGTTCCGCACGCTCAAATCCGTCTTCGCCGACCGTGGTAGCAGCGGCTACCCTCAGCCTGCCCTGCGCATCCTTGGAGGCGTTGGGATGTAGCTGTGATTTTTCGATGTCCTTCACCGTGATCAGGCCAATGCACCGATTGGCATCATCAACAACCAGCAACTTTTCGATTCGATGCTGGTGCAGGAGGCGTTTGGCCTCTTCCTGACTTACCGATTCGCGCACGGTGATCAGGTTCTCATGGGTCATCAACTCTGCAATCGGTTGCTCTGGAGCGGATGCGAACCGGACATCCCGGTTTGTCAGGATGCCGACAAGCCGTCCGGGACCATCGGCTCCGTTTGCATTGGGTTCAACAACGGGAATTCCCGAGATATTGTGGCTATTCATCAGATCCAGGGCGTCTTGCAAAGTAGCGGCTGGCCCGATCGTGACCGGATTTACGACCATGCCGGATTCGAATTTCTTGACCTGACGAACCTGTTCGGCCTGCTCGGAGGGCGAAAGATTGCGGTGAATGACACCAATTCCACCGGCCTGTGCCATTGCGATGGCCAGTCTGGACTCGGTTACCGTATCCATGGCTGCGGACAATATTGGCAGGTTAAGGCCAATGTCTCTGGAAATGCTGGTAGAGATATCCACCTGCCCCGGCATGACATCGGAATGTCCAGGCTGCAGCAGGACATCGTCAAAGGTCAGGGCTTGTTCGCCTGTTGATGTTTCGATAATTGCGGGCATTGCCAATCCTGTCTCGAATGTTGACCAGCTTCCGGACATAATTTCCGGAGCCATCATCAACGATTGGCATTTGCCGTTAACACGGTGGGGCTACGGATGCAAAGCGAATATGCAGGAAATTCATCCTGTACAGGATTATTGCAATTCCACCCTGAACACATGCAAGCGGTCATTGTCGCCCGAAAGGCGTTCTAGCCAGTCTGGTTCGGTGCGTTTGATCATGTGAACCAGAAGCGCGTCGCTTGCCCTTTCCTTTTCAGTCATGGGCCGGTGCATTTGACAATAAGTCACATACTGGACACCGCGCCTGCGCGCAATCTGCTCCGCCTTTTGTGGATTGGTCGAATAAAAGTCGACCATATCGAGGATTGCACGGGTATTCCGGTGGTAAGGTCCACCAACGACATCGTGATCTGTATAAATCAACGTGGCCGGTCCGGAATTGATATCCGTCATCACATATGATTTCGGCAATGTGGCAAGCAGCGCGTATTGCGATTCCAGATTGCAAAGCAGATCGGTTTCACGCTGTTTCCACTCAGGCTCCTGTGTTGTTGAGGCAACTGCCGTCGAAACAGGGTAGGAAACCTCATTGCCGGCTGGCAGCAGCGAGGACGCGCCAAGCCAGGTTGGTGAGAGGAGCAACAAGGTGGCGGCAGTCTGAACCATTCCGGCTTTCAATCTACTGTCCGGCCATCTGGCACTGACCTTCTGCCACAGCATGTGCCAGAAAACGACGCAGAATGGGATGGCGGCAAATACGCCAATTCTCAAGGCGCGATATTGCAGGAAACCGGCAAGGAAGCTCGCTGCAAGCAATACGAACAGGACCAGGAATTCCCGCCGAACGGCGAAGCGGGATTTGAGCACATAGGCTGCAATTGCCAGCATCAGCAATCCATAGGCAAATACCCAGACCCATAATTGCGGATTTAGCGACATCTGCTCGGCAAGGCCTTTTGCTTCCTGAACATCGCCAAGCCAGCGGGCCTTCAATTCCGGATCAATTGCGCCAAAGGGTCCGGAAGCACATTCGGGATGCAGGGAAACAACAATCCCTGCGCAAATACCGCCGAGGGCAGCGCCTGATATCAAACGAATCGCGATGAGCTTGCCGGTCGAGATTTCACCCGAGTTCCGTTCGAGTTGCCGTCCCGCCAATGCCAACGCAATGAAGGTCGCTCCAATCAGACAAAAGGCCTGCACATAGACAATGGATATCTGGTCACATCGGGCCAGCAACCAGTCCGTTGGTGGTATGGTGACAGCGAGCATGACCGGCATTGCGATCAGCAAACCGACACCTGTACGGATTAGCCCTTTACCATCCTTGTCATTGCCGATGGCCCATTCCAGCCCAAGCCAGGATAGCGCCAGTACAATCAGCAGAATTGCGTCTAGTCCGATTGATATGCTGGCAGCGGCCGCAAATGCGATCAGTAAATGGCCCCATTTCGTCGAGGCAGAGACAAGTCCGAGAACGATTGCCAGGAAAAAGACGATCTGGATCGAATGGTGGTCAAGCCGTCCGGGCCTGAATTCCGTCAATGCGGTTACGCAGGTTACCGTGAAAAGCAGTGCCAATAGCGGATTGATGTTCGCATCCAGGCGGCGGCAAATCGCCAATATCAAAAAAACGGTGATAACCAGCAGAAGGGCCGGCCAGACGATGGCGGTTATTCTCTCAGCCAGGCTGGTATCTACAAACAGATCGAAAAACCAGACAAGTGCGGCAATCGGCAGATCGACCAGACGCGACCAGTGCATTTCTGCGCCAAGGGGAGGATCCATCCGGTAATTGGTCAGGTCATACCATGACTGACCGTTCAACCAGCTGCGCACGCCGGCGAGCCTCTGATAGTCGTCGGTATCCTGCATTGCTCCGTAGTTGAGGAGATTGGGTATCAGGTTCCAGAACCAGGCCAGTTGAAACAGCACGGCCCACATTATGATCTTGTACCAGGGAACATCGGCAGGCTGTGAGGCGCTGTCATTGACCGAATTCTTGGTTTGTAAGCCGGACTCTTGGTTCATTTTATTGCCAGATGTTTGGAGCCAGATGAGATGTTGCGCCAGTAATTCCGCCCTCCGGAATGCTCAATTCAGCGCTTTGACAAACATTAATCCTGAACCATTAAATTTTATTTTACGGATATCGTTTACTAGTCCGTGGGTAAATCTCGAAACCTGTGAGTAAAGGGGCATCCCAAGTTGTTAATGGCAAGAGACAAATCAATCGCAGTGTTGGTTCCCTGCATGAATGAAGAGCAGACCATCCGTGCGGTTGTCGAGGATTTTCGCACCTCGCTTCCCGGATGCACCGTTTATGTCTACGACAACAACTCGTCCGATGAGACGGCGGTCGTTGCCGCGGATGCCGGTGCTATTGTCGGCAAGGAGACACGGCCCGGTAAGGGCAATGTCGTCCGGAGAATGTTCGCCGAAATTGAGGCTGACATCTACATTATGGTCGACGGCGACGATACCTATGACGCTACGCAATCGGCGGTCCTGGTCAACAAGCTGGTCGAGGATGATGCCGACATGGTCGTTGGCGCGCGCGTGGGCGCACTGGACAAGCATCAACGCGCCGGACATGCCTTTGGCAACCGGATGTTCAACAAGTTGTACACGACGCTACTCGGCAAGGAGTTTTCAGACATCTTCTCAGGCTATCGCGTATTTTCGCGCCGGTTTGTGAAGAGTTTTCCGGCGGTTTCAGCCGGTTTTGAAATCGAGACGGAACTGTCGGCGCATGCCTCGCAATTGCGCCTGCCGGTTGCGGAGATCCCGCTTCAGTACAAGGACCGTCCGGAAGGCTCGGAAAGCAAGCTTTCAACCTTCAGGGATGGCGCAAGAATCCTGAAAACCATCATTGTACTGTTGAAAGAATACAAGCCGCTCTATTTCTTCGGCGCGATCGGTCTGGCTGGAATTCTGCTGGCTGTCGCCATGGCGATACCGATTATCATTGAGTTTCAGCAGACGGGTCTGGTGGCGCGCATTCCGACAGCGGTGCTGTGTACGGGTATCGTAATCGTTTCAATGCTGACGATCACTGCCGGCGTTGTGCTCGATTCAATTCGCCGCATGCGCGCTGAGATCAAACGGATGTTCTACAACGTAACATAAATACCGGGCTGCCAGGCAGCCGGTCGGGTAAAAAGGGACAATGAAATGCAAATGATGCGGGCTGAACCAGATTTTGACGCCTATCTTCGCCAGTTCGAGGAAAATTACGAGAAACTGAATTATTCGGGAAACCTGTCTTCCAAGGTACTTGCGCATTCGCATGTGGTCCTGGAAAAGGCCTTTGGCCCCAAGGATCATTTTTCGAAAGTCCTGGAAGTTGGTGCCGGTTCGGGCCAGCATCCGAAATCGGTGCGCCATGGCTTTGATGAATATTGGGTGACCGACGGAAATGACCGGATGCTCGATCAGGCGCGCGAGCTGCTTGGAGATGACAAGCGTTTCCGCTACCAGGTCGAAGATGCACGCAAGCTGACGATTCCCGATGGCAGTTTCGACCGCGTGATCGCGACCCATGTCCTGGAGCATATCGTGCATCCGCATGACATTCTTCGCGAATGGACCCGGATCTTGAAACCCGGTGGCACGCTTTCACTGGTACTGCCCTGCGATCCAGGTCTGGCATGGCGGTTGGGCCGGACACTCGGTGTACGGAAGCGAGCAACGGATGCCGGGCTGGAATATGATTACTGGATGGCGCGCGAGCATGTGAACTCGATCTTCAATCTGGTGACCTTCATCAATTTCTACTATGAGGATGTCGCTGAAACATATTGGCCCATGCGTCTGCCATTTCCCGACATCAACCTCATCTACGCCGTCAATATCAAGGTCTAGCCGGTGCTCCTGAACTATTCGATCATAACCGCCTGCGTGCTGGTTATTGCGATCGGGCAATTGCTGTTCAAGACCGTCGGCACCCGCATGGGAAATAACGGATTTGAATATCTTCTGACGGATCGACAGTCTGCATTCCTGTTTCTGCTTGCGCTGGCCGCCTATGGTGCCTCTACATTCGGATGGGTCCTGGCATTACGCCAGGTTCCGCTTTCGACAGCCTATTTGTTCATGTCGGCGAGCTTCGTTCTGGTACCACTGATGTCATTCTTTGTACTCGGTGAACCGGTCTCACCACGTATCATTGTTGGCGGCGCATTGATCATAGCAGGAATTTTGGTTGCCGCCTCCAGCATGGCGTGACCAGGCTTGCTACGATCACCACAGCAAATTCCACACGCTTGATTGACTGAATCGACCAGATGACGAAAATGCGTCTCCAATCCGGGATTCGCCATGACCGTCATTCGCCTGCCAGAATCTGTCGTCAACCAAATTGCCGCCGGTGAAGTCATCGAGCGCCCGGCCAGCATCGTCAAGGAACTGATCGAAAATGCCATCGATGCCGGTGCCGGGCGGATCGATATCGTTACGGCCAATGGTGGCAAGACCCTGATCCGCGTCATTGATGACGGTTCGGGCATGATACGTGACGACCTGGAACTTGCGACACAGCGCCATTGCACCTCGAAACTTGCCGAAGATTTGCTGGATATCCGCACGCTGGGTTTCCGGGGCGAGGCGCTTCCGTCGATCGGCGCGGTTGCGAAGATACAGATCATCAGCAGACATCAATCTTCCGCGGACGAAGCCTGGCGGATCGCAATCAATCATGGCAAACCGGAAGCACCCTCACCGGCAGCATTGTCTGGCGGTACATCGGTGGAAGTCACCGATCTGTTCACCACGACACCAGCGCGATTGAAATTTCTGAAAAGCGATCAGGCCGAAACCAATGCAATTACCGAGATCGTGAAGCGCATCGCTATCGCCTTTCCGAAGATCAGATTTACCTATTCTGGTGGCGGACGGCTCTCCCTCGATTACGGGGTGACGGACAGGGCCGGGCGAATTGCGCAGGTTCTTGGAAGGGAGTTCACGCAAAATGCGCTTGTGATTGATGCCGAGCGCGAAGGTGTTCGATTCAGCGGATTGGCAGGATTGCCAACCTATAATCGCGGCAACGGCCAGCATCAGTTTTTCTATGTCAATGGCAGGCCGGTTCGCGACAAGACCCTTACCGGCGCGTTGCGCGCGGCCTATTCGGATTTCCTTGCCCGAGACCGGCATCCCGTCTCGGTACTGTTCCTTGACCTGGAACCACGGCACGTGGACGTCAATGTGCATCCGGCCAAGGCTGATGTTCGTTTTCGTGATCCCGGCCTGGTGCGCGGGCTGATCGTGGGTGCCTTGCGCCAAGCCATCGCCGAGACCGGAGCCCGCAGTTCAGGTGAGCGCAGTTTCAGCCTGGCGGAGGCTTTCAAGACCGGCCAGCAAATGCATCATGCATCGCCGTCCTTTTCCGGTGCTGGTTCATCCTGGCAGACATCGCCGAATGCACCGCCTGGATATGCTTCCCATCTCGATACGGCGGGTGGATTTTCGGAAACGCAGGCTGCTTTTGACCACTCGCAGCCCTCAGGCAAAACAGGCCCGTTAGAAGAGATTAGCGAGGATGGCGTTGCCTACCCGTTGGGTGCTGCCCGCGCGCAGCTGCACAAGAACTATATCGTCGCCCAGACTGAAAACGGGCTGGTAATTGTCGACCAGCATGCCGCCCATGAGCGGATCGTGTACGAAGCGCTCAAAAAGGCGATGGAGAAGGGCATTGCCCGCCAGATCCTGCTGGTTCCCGAAATTGTTGATCTACCGGCCGAAGATGTAAGCAGATTGTCGGATCGGGCCGAGGAACTATCAAAATACGGATTGGTGATCGAAGCATTCGGCCCCGGCGCGATTGCGGTACGGGAAGCGCCGTCAATGTTGGGCGAATTGGACATCGCCAACCTGATCCGCGACCTGGCTGACGAAATCGCCGAATGGGACAGCACGGAAGGGCTTAAGGAACGCCTGGAACATGTAGCAGCGACAATGGCGTGCCACGGTTCGGTGCGGTCTGGCAGGATATTGAAGCACGAGGAAATGAATGCGCTCTTGCGATCCATCGAAACGACCCCAAATTCGGGACAATGCAATCACGGTCGGCCAACTTTCATTGAATTGAGCCTGAAGGACATTGAAAGACTGTTTGGCCGTTGAATCTTGACCGAGGCCTCGTATTGATGCACGAGAATACCCAGCTATATATGTGACAGTTCCAACAGGATGAAGTCGGATGAACCGTTTTGAGGGTCCTGGCTCTAACGAGGCCAAGGTCAAATACCTCGATAGTGATTTCCAGGTCATTGTGCCCGGCACTTATGTACGTTGTGCAGTGACCGGCCAAAAGATACCGCTTGATGAGCTCAAATACTGGAGTTTTGCGCGGCAGGAACCTTATGTCGATGTCAAGGCGTCGGTCAAACGCGAACTGGAAATGCGTAACCACGGCTGAGAAATTCTAATCAGCCCGACCTTTCACGCAACAATCGTGCTTCCGCGGCAGACAAGGTCGCATCCAAAACGAGATCGGTTGCGCGTGGATCGTCAAATTCCAATTCCACGTCAAATACTATCGTTTCCGATATCAACTGGTCCTGGGGCTCTCCCACGCCTGCCAGCCGCGCCATGTCTTTTGAGGTAGTCACCAATTGAAGTTCTCTGGATTGAGCCTCGCGCACCAGATCATTCGCCTCTTCATCGGTATATGCATGATGATCAGGAAAGCTTCGGCGGACTTCAACGATAGAGCCAGCCTTTTTCAAGCTGATGAAAAATTTGTCGGGATCGGCAATACCCGCAAAGGCAAAAAATTTCTTGCCTTTCCATTTCCTGATCGCCTTCGGCACAATTCTGGCTGTGTGCAAGAGTTTACCGCGCCGGGCAACCTGACGAATTATCTGATCACCTGCCCTGGAGTCACCGATTACCAATACTGCATCGGCATAGGCCAGCTGTGCCGCCAGTGGCGCGCGCATTGGGCCGGCGGGAATAGAAAATCCGTTACCTGTGCCACGCTTGGCATCGACAACGACGAGCGAAAAATCCTTGGCGATTGATGGATTTTGAAATCCGTCATCCATAATGATCAGCTTGCATCCTTCGGCTACCAGCATGGATGCACCCGCATATCGATCGGCTGAAACGACTGTCTTGCCATGTTTTGCCAATAATAGCGGTTCATCTCCGACATCGGCTGCATGGTGTTTCTTGAGGTTGACAACCGTCGGGCCCTTGTATTGCCCACCGTATCCACGAGAGAGAAACCCAAACGGTATCTTGCGAGCAGCGGCGGATTTTCCGAACGCAATTGCGGTTGGTGTTTTTCCTGCTCCGCCGGCAATGAAATTCCCGATGCACAGCACCGGAACGGAAACGGATGCATCAGGCGGCAGGGACATACGGACTGCCGTCGCCCTACCCCACAAAAAACCTATGGGAGAAAGTAAAAAAGCGAGCGGACCTGGACGTTTCCACCAAAATGGAGGTGCTTCATCAAGCGCCATTTCAGGTACCCTCGAGATCACGCTTGATCGTCAACGGGAACAGATAGGCTTCCAGTACCTTTTCGGTTCGTTCAACCGCCCCACTCATGCCTTCCAGCGCGGCTCGGGCTGCAACAATCATGCTTTGGCGTTCCGGATTGTTGTTGAGCAGAAACTCGACATTGTCTGCCAACATGTTCTCGTCGCGAACTACCCTGGCCGCGCCCGCCTCAAGCAATGTACGATAAGTGTCACGAAAATTGTGCACCTGCCTACCGGTCAATATTGCTGCACCCACCATAGCTGGCTCCAATGGATTCTGACCGCCACTGGCAACCAGACTACGTCCCATGAAGGCGATAGCGGCCAACCGCAGATAGAGCCCCATCTCACCAATCGTATCTCCAAGGAAAACATCGGTTTCCCAGGCAATGGATCCTGCAGTGCTGCGCCTGACGATATTGAGGCCTGCTTCCTCGCCAGCATTCGTGATTTCATCGCCGCGATCGGGATGGCGTGGAACAATGATTGTCAACAAATTGGGTATGGATTCCTTGAGGCGCGCATGCACCCGCATTGCGGCCGCCTCTTCTCCGGCATGGGTACTGGCGGCGATCCAGGTAGGCCGATCTGCAATCTGCATCTGCAAATGCGACAGATCCGAGTTGCTATAGGGCAGGCTGTCTGAATCGACTTTCAGATTTCCGCATACACTAACCGGCCGCGCTCCCAAATGCCGGAACCTCTCCGCATCAACCTCGGATTGGGCAACAACGTGGGAAATATTGTCGAACAGCACCTCGGCCAGTTTGATCGCAGAAGACCAGCGCGCGAAGGATCTGTCCGACATGCGCGCATTGACCAGGACCTGAGGAATGCGGCGAGCACCAAGCTCAAGGATGGTTGCCGGCCAGATTTCCGACTCGGTAAATATTGCAAGATCCGGTTTCCAATGATCGAGAAATCGACCTACAGCACGCTCGAGGTCCAACGGGACATATTGATGATAGGTGCTTTTTGGCAATCT
>JBCCEP010000014.1:0-23602 GCA_039030215.1 Pseudomonadota bacterium | reverse complement strand
CTGAAGCCGGTGAGACCTGGCTACGCAGGATCTTTGAAACCTGGAAACACGCCGTTTGGCTCAATCCGGTTCCGCAAAGCTATTGGCGTTACACCCAATCGACGCAGATGATTTCGCAACTCATCGGCGGGCGCATGTATCCGCTGACGCTGGCCGGTTTGGACGAAGCCATGAAAGAACTGTCGCAATAAGCAGACATTGATACCCGAAATGCAAAACGCCGCAGAGATTTTCTGCGGCGCTCCAGATTTAGCAGGTTCAATTTGGTTCAGGCTTTTTTTCGGAACAGTTGCCAGATAGCCGGAACGATACAGGCTGCGATCGCCAGCTTGATCAAGTCACTCCAGATGAACGGGCCGACACCCCAGGCGATGATCTTGTCTGTGCCGAACAGATAACCCATCCACAATGCTCCGATTGTCAGCATGATAATTTCGCCGACGAGCATGGCGCCGCCCAGTTTGAACGGGTTTTTGCTCCAGCCGCGATCTGCAGCCCAACCAGTGATGGCCGCCATGATCAGGAAACCTGCCAGGTATCCGCCGGTCGGTCCCACCATATATGCAAGTCCGATTCCCTTCTCAGGGGTTCCTGTGAAGACCGGCGCGCCGAGCGCACCAGTTGCCAGGTAGGCAAGGAGCGTCGCAATCGCCAGACGACCGCCATATGCTGCAGCAATCGTGAAGATCGCCAATGTCTGCAGAGTGACCGGCACCGGATTTGGCCATAGCGGGACCTTGAATTTCGAAGAAAGGGCAATAACGCAAACACCGGCAGCGACCAATATCAACTGCGTCAGTAGTTTTGAGGCTTTCTCGTTGCCTATGGCCCTAATTGCCAAGGCATGACTGGATTCGACGGTGTTCATTCTAATCTCCATTATGAAATAACTGGGAGACTTATATTGAGGTGTCAAATGAAGGTAAAGTGCTGCTGAAATTTCTCCCCCAGGTACCTACGAAAATCGAAATTTCTCAGCAAGCAAAAAAATATTGGCCCGCGTGATTGTCATCAGAGCCAGGCTTAGGATAATTGCGGAATGTCTACTCCGCCGTTTCGAACAAAGTTCAATCCCCAACACGGTAATGCAGTGCCGGTTGCGCCAGATATTTTGCGGGTAACTGCCCCGAACTCGGGACCGTTCACCTTTCATGGCACCAATTCCTATATCGTCGGTGACAAATCGCTGGTCGTCATCGATCCAGGACCAGATGACAGTACTCATCTGAAAACCCTGCTTGACGCAATAGACGGACGCCCCGTCAGTCATATCGCGGTAACTCATACCCATATGGATCATTCTCCGCTTTCCCAACCATTAGCAAAAATTACCGGTGCAAAGATTGTCGCTGAAGGCCCCCACAGGGCAGCGCGCGATCTGCACATCGGTGAGCAGAACCCGCTTGATGCCGCCGCTGACCGTGATTTTGAACCTGATATTTCGATTGGGGATGGCGACCTGCTCCGCGGTGAAGGCTGGACACTGGAGGCAATCTACACTCCGGGACATACGGCAAATCACGTGGCCTTTGCGTTGCGCGACCGCGATATCCTGTTTCCAGGTGACCACGTCATGGGATGGTCGACTTCAATTGTCGCGCCGCCGGACGGTTCCATGTCGGACTATATGAAGTCGCTGGATGTGTTGGCCGGGAGGGATGAAGGAACCTATTTCCCAGGCCACGGTGGCAGGCTGGAGAAGGGACGAGAATTCACACGGGCACTCAGGACCCATCGCAAGATGCGTGAGGCGGCGATCCTTGCAAGGATACAGGGTGGCGATCGCAGAATTCCTGAAATCGTGGCTGCGATCTACAAGGATACCAATCCCAAGCTGCATGGCGCTGCTGCATTGTCTGTCATGGCGCATTTGGAAGATCTTGTCGCCAGCGGAAAGGTCAAGACGAATGGCCCGGTCTCGATTGACGGTGAATATTTCCCCGCATCTGACTGAAAATCGATAGTGGTGAGTTGGAACTGCCGCGGAACTAACCTTCGCCTGAAATACCTACAAGAGCCTTGTCGAGATCTGCAAGGAAGGACTTTATCAGCTGTGCATTCGTGCCGAAGTCATGCGGGCCCCATCTGGAAGATGCCCGCATATCGACCAGGGTGGTCTCCTCTTCGGCGATGATGTGGATCAGAACATCCCGCTTGAATCCGTAGATCGGGCTGGAGGCAATTGCTTCTACCTGCACATCGAAGGGTGTTGCCTTTTCAAGCTGTGATTCGTCTTCAGCGTTGTTTGAATCATCAGCAATTTCTTCAGTGCCGTTTTGCCCGGTTTCATCGACAAGTCCTCTGGTCACGGAAACCGGCCACTTGCGAGTGCTGATAAGCTGGTTGACCGCCTGATATACCCGGTTCGCGCCAGCATTGTATCTGCGCGAACCAATCTCGGGAAAATTTACCAAAAGTAATTCGGAATATTCAGGATCATATTCCGCAAATTGATTAATGCCTTCCGTCCGAAGTGCATAGCGCATCCGCTCAGCCTCAACGAATTGTGGTGGGGAAAACGGATTTGTAGACACATCGCTGAGCAGTGGCTTGGTCAGGGCCAGATATCCAAACCAAACGAATGGCGCCAGAAGCAAGATTACCAGAATAATGCCTCTAATGGTGGCCTTGCCGCCCTTTTGGCCAGCGTTCCACAAATCCAGAAATGCCCGAAATCCCAATGCAAGACTGATAAATATGAGGATAAGGCCAAATCCGATCAGCCAGAATGCCTGCGGCGAAGTAATCTGACCGGTGCGATGCAGGATAATGGATATCAGAAAATACGGAATGCAGACGAGCGCGATCCGTTCACACCATTTGGCAGAAAATGACCATTTACGTTGGTAGACTCCAACCATGGGCGTAGGCAAACCTCCAAACAACCGGTTTATGTCACCGAATACCTGAAATTTTTCAATCCAACTACCCATGCATTAGGGCTCGTTCAAGCAGATTACGGCAACTATGGCGAAAATTTCATTTTTTCGCCCCATTAACGCCAAGCCTGACAGGTTTGATTGAGCAACAGCTGGCGGAGGCAATAAAAGTTACGGGTAGGCTTCAATGATGGGATACAACGATAAAACGCAATCCTGGAATAAGAACGGTTCAGGCACAAATCTGGTGCTGGTTTCTGATTCCAGTCAACTTGCAGAAATACAACCGGTTGTGGAAGGTACGATCGAGGAATATGTGAACGATGAGCACTTTATGGAGGCAGGGCTAACGGCTGCTGAACAGGCGGGGTGCAGATTACTGTTCGAAATTCCAGCGGTGCTTATGGAAAACAGCGGTGATCGAGCCGCAGCGGTCCATTGCAGCCGGGATGGCGGAGACGCACTTTTTTTCATGGTGCTGGATTCGACAAGCGGCGCGGTTTCCCTGGTCGCTGAGGAAGAGGTCCCCGAAACGGTCTCAGACTTCACTCGCTCATATGCAGGGGTACTGGCAATGATGGCCAGTGATCAGAGTTTGAGCAGCGCGCGTCTGCAATAAACTCGTTTCTAGTGCGCAGGTCCGACCACGACTTGCATCCTTTGGTTATCAAAAGATGCAAACCCGTGGAAGTTGGTGAGTAAGCGTGGCAACCGCCTCAAGATACATTCGAGTGTCTTATTGACGCCTGTGCGGCGGCCAGTCGCGCTATGGGCACACGGAATGGCGAACACGAAACATAGTTCAAGCCGACAGTTTCAAAAAACGAGATCGACGCAGGGTCACCACCATGCTCGCCGCAAATTCCCAACTTGATGCCAGGTCGTGCCTCCCGACCTGCCCGGGAGGCTATGCGAACCAGTTCTCCAACCCCGTCTACATCAATTGAGACAAAGGGATCCTTTTCGATGATGCCCCGCACCTGATAGGTGGGGAGAAATCCGGTCGCATCATCCCTGGAGATGCCAAAGGCGGTCTGGGTAAGATCATTAGTTCCAAACGAGAAGAACTGTGCCGAATGAGCGATCTGGCCCGCCTGGATGGCGGCGCGGGGCAATTCGATCATCGTGCCGACGAGGTAGTCGATCTCCTGACCGGTTTCTTCCATCACGGTCTTAGCGACGGCATCAATATGGGTCTTGATGAACTCCAACTCCTTCTCGAGACCGACAAGGGGAACCATGATTTCGAGGTCGACCTTGGAACCGGTAGAGTTGCCTGCTTGAATAGCTGCCTCAATAATTGCGCGAACCTGCATTTCGGCGATCTCGGGATAGGAAACTGCCAGACGGCAGCCCCGGTGGCCGAGCATCGGGTTGAATTCCTTCAATGCATCGGCACGCCGGCGCAGTTCCACCGGCTCCATCTTCATCAACGCCGCAACCTGTTCAATTTCCTCGTCCAGATGCGGAAGGAACTCATGAAGTGGCGGATCAAGCAGCCTGATCGTAATGGGAAGGCCTGCCATGATCTCAAACAGTTCGACAAAGTCGGAACGCTGCATCGGCAGCAGTTTTGAAAGTGCCTTGCGGCGGTCGTTCTCCGTGTCGCAGAGGATCATCTCGCGCATGGCAACGATGCGCGTCTCATCGAAGAACATGTGCTCCGTGCGGCAAAGTCCGATCCCTTCAGCGCCAAAATTCTGGGCTGAACGGGCGTCAATCAGCGTTTCCGCATTTGCCCGGACCTCCATGCGGCGGAATTCATCCGCCCATTGCATGATGGTGCCAAAATATCCGGACAATTCAGGCTGCACCATCGGCACACTTCCGGCAAGTACCTGACCAGTTGAGCCATCGATCGTGATGACTTCACCCCTTTTCAGCGTACGGCCTGGAACCCGCAATTCGCCGGCATCATAATCGATCCGCATCCCGCCTGCGCCCGACACGCAGGGTTTGCCCATACCGCGCGCTACAACGGCAGCATGGCTGGTCATTCCACCGCGCAGGGTCAGGATTCCCTGTGCGGCGTGCATTCCATGGATGTCTTCCGGACTTGTCTCGATACGCACAAGTACTACCTGGTGACCCTGCTTTGCCAGTTCCTCGGCTTCATCTGATTTGAAGACGATCTCGCCAGTTGCAGCGCCGGGCGAGGCCGGGAGCCCGGCGGCAATGACATCTCGATGGGCTTTAGGCGAGATTGTCGGGTGGAGAAGCTGGTCAAGAGAGGCAGGATCAATTCTCATCACCGCTTCTTCGCGGGAAATCAGGCCCTCTTCCGCCATTTCGACCGCAACCCTTAAGGCGGCCTTGGCGGTTCGTTTACCGGCGCGCGTCTGCAGCATCCAAAGCTTGCCGCGCTCAATGGTGAATTCGAGATCCTGTATATCGCGATAATGGCCTTCAAGCTTGGTGGCAATATCCATAAACTGGCCGAATGCCTCGGGCATGAGTTTTTCCAGCGAGGGATGTTCGGAACCGGCGCCTATTCTTGCGGCCTCGGTAAGGTCCTGAGGGGTACGAATTCCCGCCACTACGTCCTCGCCCTGTGCATTCACCAGGAATTCCCCGTAAAGCAGTCTTTCGCCGGTCGAAGGATTGCGCGTAAACGCGACCCCGGTCGCGGAATCCGAACCCATATTTCCGAATACCATCGCTTGAATCGTAACGGCCGTTCCCCATTCGGAGGGAATGTCGTGCAGTTTGCGATATGTAATCGCACGCTGGTTCATCCATGACGAAAAGACGGCTGCGACTGCGCCCCAAACCTGTTCCCTGGGATCTTGCGGGAACGCCACATCCATTTCACGGAGGATGAGTTCCTTGTAACCGGATATTACGCCAAGCCAGTCTTCGGAGGTTAAATCTGTGTCGTTATGATAGCCGCCCTCGGCCTTGGCATTGTCGAGAATCTCCTCGAACAATTCGTGGTCGACGCCCATGACGACATCACCATACATCTGGATAAAACGGCGATAACTGTCATAAGCAAACCTCTCGTCACAGGCCTCGCGCGCCAATGCCTCGACAGTTTCATCATTCAGACCAAGATTGAGAACGGTATCCATCATGCCCGGCATGGAAGCGCGGGCGCCTGAACGCACTGACACCAGCAGCGGGTTGGTCGAAGCACCGAATTTGCGCCCCGTTACCGCTTCAATGTGGTCGAAGGCCTGACTTAGTTGATTGTCCAGCCCGTCCGGGAACGCCTTGCCGTTGCCGTAGTACCAGTTGCAAGCATCCGTGGTTATTGTAAAGCCCGGCGGAACCGGCAGTCCCAGTGAGCACATCTCTGCCAGATTGGCGCCCTTCCCGCCAAGCTGATTGCGCATTGAAGCATCGCCCTCGGCCTTGCCGTCCCCAAATGTATAGATCCACTTATCCATGATCTGCGGTCCTGATCTGCTTTTTTGGGCGCTTCAAGCGCCATTGTGCAGTGCAATAGGACAAATCCAGAAGATTTTCCACGCATGATTGGCTGATTCAGAACAAATTCGACCAGAAATCACATGAAAATGCAAAAACTCAGCCAGCTTCGCGGATACGCTCGGCTTCCTCGAGGTTTACCGACACCATCTGGCTAACGCCGCGCTCGGCCATTGTCACCCCGAACAGGCGCTTCATGCGGGCCATGGTGATCGGATTATGCGTAATGATGACGAAGCGGGTATCAGTTGTGGATGCCATTTCATCCATGAGGTTGCAGAACCGCTCGACATTGTGGTCGTCGAGCGGCGCATCGACCTCGTCGAGCACACAGATAGGCGCCGGATTGGTAAGAAAGACCGCAAAGATCAAAGCGAGGGCTGTCAATGCCTGTTCACCGCCGGACAACAACGTCATGGTTTGCGGTCGCTTACCGGGAGGCCGCGCCAAGATTTCAAGACCGGCTTCCAGCGGATCGTCGGATTCGATCAACTGCAGTTCGGCGGTACCGCCGCCAAACAGATGGGTAAACAACCGTTGAAAATGACCGTTCACGACATCAAAAGCTTCCAGCAGCCGTTCCCGGCCTTCGCGATTTAGGCTCGCAATACCCTGCCTTAGTCGCTTGATTGCCTCGACCAGATCATCCCGCTCGGAGATCAATGCATCGCGGCGTTCGCTGATCTCGGCCTGTTCCGCTTCTGCACGCAGATTGACGGCTCCCAGCCGTTCGCGTTCTGATTTCTGTTTTTCAAGGCTTCGTTCAACCGTCTGGGCTTCAGGGAACTCCGCTTCAGGATCCATTTCCGCCAAGCCCAGCGCATCATGAGGGGCGCAATCCAGTTCGTCGCGAATACGTTTTTCGGTTTCTTCGCGGCGCTCGACAGCGGCGGTCACCCGTTCTTCGGCGCGGGCTCTCGCCTCTCTCGTCTCTGACAATTGGGCTAATGCATCCCTTGCCTTCTTGTCGGCCTCGGCCAATTGATTTTCGGACTTGGCAAGGGTGTCGGCGGCCTCACGACGTGCTGCTTCCGCGCTTTCGACCTGGGTAAGCAATTCTCTCCGGCGAACATCCATCTCCGCGGGCGCATCCTCAATCTGCTGAAGTTCTGCTGCATTTTCGGTCTTGCGCGCATTGAGTTCCGCTATCTGGCTGGTGGCGTTTTCTGCACGTTTACTCCAGGTCTCCATCTCTGAAGTGATTGAAGACAAGCGGGCGGTGCGTGCCTGGTTCTCGCGGTTGAATCCCTCCACTTCGGCACGAATGACGGCAAGTTCGGATCGTTCCTGTGCCAGGGCATTGCGCTTGTCCGCCAATTCGCCCTCCAGAGCGGAAATGTCCGGCATGGCGGCAAGCGATGATTCCGCCTCGCCTCGAGCGGTCCTGCTCTCTTCCAAATCGTCGGTGATGCGCTGCCGTGCCTCCTGAAGAGAACTCTGCCGGCTGGTAAACTGGCTGACCGAGCGCTCGGCAACAGAAAGTTCCTCGCGCGCCGTCGTGAGTTCCTGGTTGACCGTGCGCCAGGTTTCGCGCGCTTGCCGTTCATTTTCAATTGCTGCAGCAGTTGCGCCCTTGCCCTTTTCCAGCGCCTCAGTCGTCACCGTGACATTTTGCGATGCCACCAGTGCATCCCGGTCCAATTCGGCGAGCCTGTTCTTTTGCGCCAATCTCTGGGCTGCAGCGGTCGGCGCCTCGGCGCCTGAGACAAATCCATCCCAGCGCCAGAGATCGCCCTCGATCGAAACAAGGCATTGGCCTGGCATCAATTGGGACTGCAACTTGTCTCCATTTTCCTTGTCTACAATCCCTATCTGCGCAAGGCAGCGCGCAAGTTCGCGGGGCGCATTCACATAAGCAGCGAGCGATTTGACGCCATCAGGAAGCGAAGGATCATCGGATGCCGGCTCCACCAGGCCCCAGAATGCCGGTGCAGAACTATTTGCAGGAATATCCAGGTCCTCACCCAGTGAGGCTCCGAGCGCCAGCTCATAGCCGGACTCAACCTTGATCTTTTCGACAATTGCCGGGAACAAATCCTGTCCACCGGAATTCAATACATTGTTGAGTGTCCGTGCTTCGGTTTCAATTCGATCGAGTTCAGCTTTTGCTTCATCAAGCGGCGTACGCAGTTCCTGTTCTGCAAACCTTGCACTTTCGGTTGCCTTTTCCGCTTCAAGCGCATCTGCCTCACAATCACCAGCACGTCTCTCCAATAATTCGACACGTTCGGCAATTCTCGCGGAATCATCTACCTGAGCGATCTTCGTCTTCAACTCTTCCAGTTCGGCATCGGTTGCCGAAAGCTGCGTTTCCAGCCGCTCGACGCGCAGTTTGGCATCGGACATTTTCCGTTCAAGCTCAGATTTTCGGGCTTGCTCACGCGCAATGGCGGAAGTCGCCTCGGCAAAATGAGATTCGCTGGAGTTGAGTTTTGCTGACGCGATTTCAAAGCGTTCCTGCAACTCGGATTCCCGGTTGCCGACATTTGCTCCCTGCTGCTCGAGCTCTGCCTGTTCGTCGACAAGGCGTTGGATGATTTCCTTGTTCTCGCCAACGATGTTTTCCTCGCGTGTGATATCGGTTTCGATATCGTTTACACGCTTGGCCAGTTCCTGTTTGCGCGTCTCGATGCGGCGAACTTCTTCCTCGATTTGATTACTGGCGATTGTCAGACGTTGCAGCGCTGCCGCTGCCTTGGCCTCGTTATCACGAAGTTCAGGCAATCTTGATGCAATAATGGCTTGTTCCTTGGCACTTTCGGCCTGAACCTCCGCCTTATCGCCGACAGACAGGGACGCCTCGGAATATTGCGACTGGGCGCTTGCTTCGGCGGATTTGGCCTCCGACCAGCGCAAATGCAGCAATAGCGCCTCGGTCTTGCGGATTTCAGCCGATAGTATCCGATAGCGATTTGCCTGGCGGGCCTGGCGTTTGAGGCTCTCAAGCTGGGAATCCAACTGTCCCAGGACATCCTCGAGACGTTCGAGGTTCTGGTCAGCAGCGCGCAGGCGCAATTCCGCTTCATGGCGTCTGGAATGCAATCCGGAGATTCCGGCGGCTTCCTCAAGCAAGGCACGTCGCGCCTGTGGCTTTGCGGAGATCAACTCACCAATACGGCCCTGGCCGACCATCGAGGGTGAACGTGCACCGGTCGAAGCATCGGCAAACAGAAGATGAACATCCTTGGCGCGGACATCCCGCCCATTGATGCGATATTGCGAGCCCGCCTCGCGTTCGATACGCCGGCTTATCTGCAACTCATCGGCATCATTGAATGCCGCAGGCGCAGTCCGATCGGTATTGTCGAGGAACAGGGTTACTTCGGCGGTATTGCGGGAAGGCCTTCCGCCGGAGCCGGAGAATATCACGTCATCCATGCCGGAGGCGCGCATGTTCTTGTAGGAGCTTTCGCCCATTACCCAGCGAAGCGCCTCGACCAGATTAGACTTGCCACAGCCATTGGGGCCGACAATCCCGGTCAGCCCGTCTTCAATAAAGAATTCGGTTGGTTCGACGAAAGACTTGAAGCCCAAACAGCGAAGCTTGACAAATTTCATCGTGCCGGCACTCCGTCCTTGCCTGTCAAATTCAGGTACGGGCGAAGGTTAGCGCCCGCGGTCCTGGGGACCTGCGGGACCTTATTACAGTAGTCAGAGGTATTTATCGATAATTTTCGACATTTCCTCGACAGAAAGTGCGCCAGATACTTTTTCGCCATTGATAAAGAATGTCGGAGTTGATGAAACTCCGTAGTCCCTCTCAGCCTTTTGCCTTACCTGCTGCACTTTGTCGAGCAGTGGCTGATTCTTCAAGCAGGCCTCGAATGACTCTTGTGTAAAACCGGCCAATTTGGAGATTTGCAACAAGGGACCGCGCGCATCCTTGGCCCGTGACCAGTTGGATTGCTGCTTAAAGAGAACGTCAATCAACGGGTAGTAGCTGTCGGCGGGTGCACAGCGCGCCAGCATGAAGGCCGCTGCAGCGCGTGGATCAAACGGAAACTCCCGCAAAATCATCTTTACCTTGCCGGTGTCGATATATTTTTCCTTCAAGCCCGGCAGGGTGTCGTTATGGAAGGTTGCGCAATGGGGACACGTCATCGACGCATATTCCACAATCGTAACCGGTGCATCTACGTCGCCCATGACCATATCCGGCAGCGCTTGTTCTTCCATCAGTTCGTCGGCAGTCTGGGCCATGGCGCTATCGACGATCGTGACCGGTTTTCCCGACATCAGCCACGCTCCGGCTGCGGTCATTGTCAGGGCGCCAGCGCCAATGAACTCAAGCAATTGACGGCGTGCGATTGTCATGGTGGGGAACCCTCTCGTTACGATTGTTTCGTTGGTCAAATGCCACAAATAGGAAGTCAATACACCAAAAACATGCGGCATGGCCGCACATCTGGATAAAATGCATGTTACCAGCCCGTTGTGAACTGCAGCTGAATGGCCAAATCCAGAGGTCATCGCTTAATATCAGGCTTATTTATCCCGTTGTCTTGCCATGACGCCGCGACCCAACTTCTCTAGGCTGGCACGTAGTTGCGGGTCGTCAATCCCCTCAAGGATTGCGTCAAGCCTCCTTGCCGAGGCAGCGTCAGGTTCGGGCAGTCCTTGATCGGTTTTGACGGTAAGCCGTGAGACCGGCTTTTGAACCAGTCTGACTTTCTCGATTGCATGAAATCCGAAGAACAGATTTACGCGCTCTACAATTTGCGAGGTCTCGTGCTGTATCAAAACTGCGCGGGCACCATCGCATCGAATGACAAGCGTTCCGGGCGAAAATGGATCATCCTCGCTTGCCCTCCTTGGCCAGTTGATTTTTTCCGGCATGGTGTAACCGGCGTGCTGTTCGCCGGCGATATCGGGCCAGGCTGTCATCAGATCAATCGTCATGGCAGTGCGCCGCGCGACGACCGGCGCAAGCACTTTCGCGGCCAGTTCAGCCACCGGCCGCGCATTACGCTTTCTTTTCGAGTTGCCTTCCTGAGGGTTTTTCGTACCCATGCACGATCAGTCCCTTGATTTTATCCGGCAAAAGCCGACCTTGTTGCCATGTCTGCCCATATTGATTCCCCAGCGCAAGTCTCACCTGCCGAACTGCTTTTGACGTGGTACGACCGACATGCCCGGTCGATGCCATGGCGGGTACCGCCTCAGAAGTATCGCAATGGTGTCAGGCCAAACCCTTACCACGTATGGCTGTCGGAAGTCATGTTGCAGCAGACACAGGTAGCGACAGTTGCTGACTATTTCCTCAAATTTCTCAAAAATTGGCCAACACTGGATGATCTGGCGGCGGCGGAATCTGAAGATGTAATGAGAGCATGGGCCGGGCTGGGATATTACGCCAGAGCGCGGAATCTCAAAAAATGTGCAGAAACCGTTATACGGGAATATGGCGGCGAGTTTCCGCAAACAGCCGAAGAATTAAAGAAACTTCCCGGGATTGGGGAATATACTTCGGCCGCGATTGCCGCAATCGCATTTGATGAACCGGTCGCTGTGGTCGACGGCAATGTTGAAAGGGTCATGAGCCGAGTTCACGAATTGACGACCCCCCTACCGAAGGTGAAGACCGAAATCAGGTCAATCGTCCAAGACGCCGTACCTAAAAATCGGCCCGGTGATTTTGCGCAGGCCATGATGGATCTCGGCGCCACGATCTGCACACCAAAGCGACCGGCCTGCATACTTTGTCCACTGGAGAGCACGTGCCGGGGATATGCTTCCGGTTCTCAGGAATTGTTTCCGTTCAAGGCAGCCAAGCAGAAAAAACCGGTGCGGACCGGAGCCGCCTTCGTTGCGATCGACCATGATGGTGCGGTATTCCTGCAGAGGCGGCCGGATTCGGGTCTGTTGGGCGGCATGAGCGGAGTTCCCACGACGGAATGGACAAGCGAAGTCGGCGCAGTCACAGACGCCAGCAATGCCCCGTTTTCGGGCGACTGGGAGAAGGCGGGGAAGGTGCGTCACACATTCACGCATTTTCATCTTGAACTGACTGTATGGCGTGCGGAGATTGACGATAGCGCATGCGATTCCGATGGCCGTTGGTCAAACCAGAATTCCCTGCCCGAAGAAGCTTTACCAACTGTCATGAAAAAGGTAATTGCACTTGCTATCCCTGACATATTCTGAACTGAAACGAACCTGATGTGGAGCGGTAGAGCCTTGTCTTCCCTTGATCATATAGTCTTTGATGTTGGTCGTGTTCTGGTCCATTGGGACCCGGAACTTGCCTATCTGGATCTGATCCCGGACAAGAAAGAACGTAGCTGGTTCCTGGAAAATGTTTGCACACCGGAATGGAATATCGAGCAGGACCGGGGCCGTCCATGGAATGAAGCGGAATCTGTTCTCATCGCAGATTTCCCGGATCATGAAGAATACATCCGCGCCTTTCGACAAAACTGGCACAAGATGGTTCCGCATGAACAAGAAGAAAGTGTAGAAATACTACGTACATTGATCGGTCAGGGGCGTGACATCACCCTGCTTACGAATTTTGCCGCCGACACCTTCTCGGAAGCGGGTGGCCGCTTCGAGTTTCTGAACGAAACCCGCGGCGCAACCGTTTCAGGCTTGGTGGGATATCTAAAGCCCGAGCGGGAAATCTACGATCTCCACGCAAACACGTTCGGCCTGGAGCCTTCAGCCACCTTGTTCATCGATGACAGCGAAAAAAATGTCGAGGGCGCAAAGCAGGCCGGATGGAACGCCGTCCTGTTTACCGACGTCAACCAGCTCCGCCATGACCTTGCTGAGCTTGGCGTCGTTGTCTAGTTTATGAATTGGCAGAAATCACGCCCCGGCGGCGAGAACCTCTTTGCGATAGGTCTTTCGCAGGTCATCAATCTGAAGCAGTTTTCCGTCTGCCTCATAGTGCCAGAATGTCCAACCGTTGCAGGCATCCAGGCCCTGTACGATTGCACCCATCTTGTGGATGGAGCCTGTGTTTGATTGCCATTCGAGCGAACCGTCGAGGCGGACGACCGGGTCCCATCGACGCTTGGAATCAAACAGCTTCGTGCCCGGACGCAACAGTCCGGTCTCAATCAGGCTGCCAAAAGCGACACGTGGTTCGGCTCGCTTGCCGCTGGTGACGACAAGCTGCGGTGTCTCAACGGGTTCAACCGCTGAAATTCTGGCAGTCGCTGCGTCGATATAATCCTGCTCGCGTTCGATCCCGACATAATTACGGCCAAGGCGCTTGGCGACCGCACCCGTGGTTCCGGTTCCGAAGAATGGATCCAGTACGACATCGCCAGGTTTGGTCGAACTCATCAGCACACGATGGAGCAAGGCTTCCGGCTTTTGAGTCGGATGTACCTTGGCGCCGGAATCATTCTTCAAGCGTTCACCGCCATTGCAGATCGGAAACAACCAATCGGAGCGCATCTGGATTTCATCATTGGCCATTTTCATCGCTTCGTAATTGAAGGTGTAGGATTTGGCGTTCTGATCCGTTGACGCCCAGATCATGGTCTCGTGGGCATTGGTGAACCTCCTGCCCCGGAAGTTGGGCATTGGATTGGTTTTGCGCCAAATAACATCGTTCAGGATCCAGTATCCGAGATCCTGCAGAACGGTGCCAACCCGGAAGATGTTGTGATATGAGCCGATCACCCAGATCGTTCCGGTTGGCTTGAGCACCCGGCGGGCTGCGATCAGCCAGGCACGGTTAAATGCGTCATAGGCCTGAAAATCCGAGAATTTGTCCCAATCGTCATCGACGGCATCCACCTTGGACTGATCGGGGCGATGCAATTCACCTTCAAGTTGAAGATTGTAGGGTGGGTCTGCGAAGATCACGTCCACCGAATTAGCCGGCAGTTTCTCTAATGCGGAAACGCAGTCGCCCTTGATGATGGAATTGAGCCAGGAAGGACTGGCCGATGCAGGTTTGGATTGTGGGCGGCTATCCGCCAAATTCGCAATACTCATGAAACACCCGGTTACTCAAAACAAAAAACCTGGGCGTTATGGTTACCGAATGAGGTGAAAAAAGCCTTAAACAATTTTCCGATTGGCAAAATCAACCATCAATTGACCGGGCAAGCGTCCTCGAAATCTGCGTCATGCCCAATCCGCTTTCAGCCGACCAGGTGTTGAATGCCTCCTGAATTGCGGCGAGCGCCCGCTTGGATGTCGCCGGTTTTTCAATCACACCTGCTCGGACCAGGGCTGCCATCACGTCTTTTGAAAGGAGGAAAGCATCCTTTCCCATGAAGCGCAGGAAATATTGCGCTGTCGCACCGCCGAGCCTCGAACCACCTTTGGCCAAGGCATCCAGTAAACCAACCTCGTCTGTGGACGGCCAATCAGCTACCCATTTACCGACGCCGCCATGTTCGCGGGAAATTTGTGCGAAAAAACGCGCGTTAATTGGCACCGAGGCAATTTTTTGGCCATTGCGGACAATTCTGGTATCGGAAACCAGGGCGTCGAGATCATCATCGGTGGACAATACCCAGCGCCCAATGTCGAAGCCCTCAAATGCCTCTTCAAATCCTGGCCATTTGGCATCGATGACCTTCCAGTTGAATCCGGCCTGAAAAATGCACCGCGTTGCCATTGCAAGCCAGCGATCGTCGGGAATGGCGGCAAGTTCCAAGCTCGATTTGGGCAGATCGGTTTTGACAAGCCTGTCCATCACTTCAACGCCGTTACGTTTCTCGGCAATTTCGGCAATTTCAGAAAATTTCTGCATTGGTTCACCTTTGGTATTTATGCAAATTCTGATAGAGGTCCGCGCGAAACATTAATCCCTAACCCAGTTATTCAAGCTGCATGACTGAAATCAAGCTGATTATATTCGACTGTGATGGTGTTCTGGTCGATTCAGAGTATCTCGCTGCCAAACACGAGCTGCAGACCTATTCCGCCTTCGGGTTCGAAATGTCCGTGGAACAATTTGCCGCCGAATTTGCCGGGATGTCCAGCGATCTGGTGTTCAAGGAAGTTGAGGAAAGACTTGGCCGGAACCTGCCGGAAGACCTGCTCGAGAAAATGCAAAATGAGCTCGATGACGTTCTCAAGTCGGAAGTCGAGATGATCGAAGGCGCCGACAGCGTTCTGGACAGATTTGATTTGCCGCGTTGCATCTGCTCGAATTCAGGGCCTGAGCGGCTGAAGATCATGTTGCAGAAAACCGGTCTTTATGACCGCTTCAGGCCATATATCTTTTCTTCGCGAGATTTGAAGCCGCACGCGCCAAAACCAAAGCCGGACATCTTCCTCAAGGCAATTGACGAATTTGGGGTCAACCCAGCGGAAGCACTTGTGGTGGAAGACTCGGTACATGGTGTTATGGCGGCACGGCTTGCCGGAGCCAGAATTGTTGGTTTTACCGGGGGCCGGCATAGCTATCCGGCCCATGGCGACCAGCTGCAGGATGCCGGCGCAGAGACCGTAATTGCAGGTTTTGGCAGCTTACCAGCGGTAGTTGATGCGTTTTCGGAATGGGCCGGTATCGGCGCGGCGTGAATTATTGCAGCTTCCGGCAATTTGCGGTCATCTGTCCGAGATTAATTGATGCGCTTCTGCCTGTTTCCTGCCGCCGGGTCATCCGTGCGCTGTTCGTCATATCCAACATAAATAATGATGTTCTTGTTTTCCGGCTTCGGAATGGTGATTGCCGGGTCGACATAGGAGAAATTCCCGTTCGTACGACCTACCGGGATTTCCACCGGAACATCTTTCAGATTTGAATAAAGCACCTCATCTCCGGCCGTTACCGCGATGCGAATCGGCATGGAAAACTGGCCGGTTTCCCCTGCCGGTCCTGACAGTGCGCGTCCGGCTGCGCCAACCTTGATGTTGAGGAACTCGCCGGCATAG
Organism: Pseudomonadota bacterium; assembly: GCA_039030215.1. Taxonomy (GTDB): domain Bacteria; phylum Pseudomonadota; class Alphaproteobacteria; order Rhizobiales; family Rhizobiaceae; genus BOKV01. Next base: position 7,448 of record JBCCEP010000014.1, on the reverse strand, counting down.
TTACACTCGCGCGCCACCCTGGTTATCGTAGCGCGGAAGCGCAATTTTTTCGACTTTTCGGGGTCATCCGCCTTCATCTCATCAGGATAGACATTCAGAGTTTCGGTTCCCGCCCGCATCAGGGTCTTGGGGCAATAGGCGCGTGGATCCTGAACCTCGTCATTGGGTGGCTGCACAGCCGCGATTTCATTGACGGTCACATTTGAGTTGGTGGTCAATGTGGACAGATCGTCGCTCGTATTGCTGCTGCTTCCTTCGACACCGCTGAAGGTACTATCGATCTGGGAGCCGCTACCCTGCGTGTTGCAAGCGCTAATCGCGAGACACGCAATGAGTGGTATCAAAATTCTGTATTCCTGCACTTGCCTAACTCTGTCGTGGTGTTTTCATTGAAACTGACGGCACTCTATAACAGCACAGCGACCAAAATGAGAATAGCCCCGATCAAATTGGATTCACGTGTTTAATGCGTCAAAGAGACGTAATTCTCGTTGCCAGTGCTATCTTGCGCCTATTCGCAGATCAAGGCTAAAACGCGGCAACAAACATACCTGCGCCAATACATATGACCATAGACCTGCCGCGCAGTAATTCGGGAAGGAATAATTGTGGAATATGTCAGCACAAGGGGCGCCGCCCCCAAGCTTGGATTTTGCGATGTATTGCTGACTGGTCTGGCAAGTGATGGCGGGCTCTATGTTCCGCAATCCTGGCCGCAATTGCCTCCAGCCTGGATCCGTGAATTCGCCGGCAAACCCTATGAAGACGTTGCGCTGTCGGTTCTCACGCCGTTTGTCGGGGACGAGATTGAGCGGGATGTTCTCTCGGAAATGATCCAGGAAGCCTATGCCAGCTTTCGTCATCGCGCCGTAGCTCCTCTGGTACAGGCCGGGCCGAATGACTGGATCCTGGAATTGTTTCATGGCCCTACGCTCGCCTTCAAGGATGTTGCCATGCAGCTACTGGCCAGGATGATGGATCATGTGCTCAAGCAAAGAGACCAGCGAGCGACTATCATTGGCGCTACATCAGGTGATACCGGAGGTGCAGCCATTGATGCATTTCGGGGCCGGGAACGAGCCGATATCTTTATCCTGTTTCCAAAAGGCAAGGTTTCGCCGGTCCAGCAGCGGCAAATGACAACTGCCAATGACCCCAATGTTCACGCCATTGCAATCGAGGGCAATTTCGATGATTGCCAGGCGCTGGTCAAAGCCATGTTCAACCATACAGCGTTTCGCCAGCAAGTCTCGTTATCTGGGGTGAATTCGATCAACTGGGCCCGGATCATGGCCCAGATCGTCTATTATTTTTCATCTGCAGCCAATCTTGGTGCGCCAGAGCGAACGGTCTCGTTTTGCGTACCGACCGGGAACTTCGGGAATATTTTTGCAGGCTATGGCGCAAAACAAATGGGATTGCCCATCGACCGGCTGGTCATCGCCACAAATCGCAATGATATTCTGGCACGAGTGCTTGAGACCGGCCGTTATGAAGCGACCGGCGTTGCTCCGACCATCTCCCCATCGATGGACATTCAGGTCTCGTCAAATTTCGAGCGCCTGATCTTTGAGGCCGGCGGGCGCGATGATCAACTGGTAACCCAATTGATGTCGGGTCTTGCCCAATCCGGCTCCTTCAACCTGCCCATCGAATGCCTGGAGGAAATCCGCGGCGCGTTTGATGCAGGAAGAACAGCCGAAGCAGAAACATCGCAAAAAATTGAATCGCTGCTGTCGGGAATTGGCTATCTCGCCGATCCGCATACTGCGGTGGGTGCAAACGTAGCTGACCGGCAGCAGGCGGCATCACCAATGATTACGCTCTCAACAGCCCATCCGGCAAAATTCCCTGACGCCGTCGAAGCTGCGACAGGCCAGCGCCCGGCACTGCCGAGCTGGGCATCCGGGATTTTGGAAGCGGAAGAAAAATTCGCAGTTTTGACCAATGAACTGGACGCAGTCGAGAAATTTATTCTAGACAATGGCCGTGCGGCGCAATGGGCTTGAGACCAGCGAGAATTAACTAATCGCGAGATGAACGCCAAAACGGCATGACAATTATGTAACCGGTCTGTAATATAAATTCATGAGCGTAGATGTAACAAAACTTGACAATGGCCTGACCGTTGTCACCGAGCACATGCCGCATCTGGAAAGTGCTGCGCTTGGTGCCTGGGTAAAAGCCGGAGCCCGTAACGAAAGCCAGAGTCAACATGGTGTCGCACACCTGCTGGAGCATATGGCATTCAAGGGAACCAAGCGACGCAGCGCAGCGCAGATCGCCGAGGAAATCGAGAATGTGGGTGGAGATGTAAACGCTGCGACGAGCGTTGAAACAACGTCCTACTATGCCCGGGTTCTGCGGGATGATGTCTCGCTGGGGGTCGACATTTTGCATGACATACTGGCGAACTCGGTATTCGAACGGCAGGAACTGGAACGTGAGCAGCATGTGATCCTTCAGGAAATCGGTGCGGCAAACGATACGCCGGATGATCTGGTATTTGATCTGTTTCAAAACAATGCCTATGCCGGACAGCCTATTGGCAAGGCCATTTTGGGAACGCCTGAGACTGTGTCAGGCTTTAATCAAAAAGATCTGCAAGACTATCTTGGTACAAACTATCGCGGACCTGCGATGGTGCTTTCAGCTGCCGGTGCGGTCTCTCACCAGGAACTGGTCAACCAGGCATCGAAAACCTTTGGAAATTTCGACTCAGCAGATTCACCGACACCGCAGCCGGCGGTTTATACCGGCGGTGAACAATTACTGAAGCGCGATATCCAGGAAGCGCAGATTGTGCTTGGATTTGAGGGTCGAGCCTATCATGCGAGAGATTTCTATGCCTCGCAATTGTTGGCGATGATCCTGGGCGGCGGCATGTCTTCGCGTCTTTTTCAGGAAATCCGTGAACGTCGCGGCATCTGCTATTCGGTCTATGCCTTCCATTGGGGATTCTCAGATACGGGCGTTTTCGGCATCCATGCTGCAACCGGCGCAGAGGATGTCGGCGAGCTTGTGCCTGTCATTCTGGATGAATTGATCAAGGCAGCGGAAAATATCACCACAGCGGAAGCAGACCGGGCGCGCGCGCAAATAAGAGCGAGCATGATGATGAGCCTTGAAAGCCCGGCCGCACGCGCAGGCCAGATTGCCCGTCACATCCTGCTTTACGGACGGCCGATAACGGTTGAAGAACTGACAGACCGTTTGTCGGCAATCTCCACCGATCGATTGCGTGATCTCGCTGGCAGGCTATTTAGCACCAGCAATCCGACACTTGCCGCTGTCGGTCCGGTGGACAACATAATGAGCCAACAGGAAATTTCTCAACGGCTTGGGGTACAGGCCGCAAACGCAGCTGAGTAAAAATCATGTTCTGGAATCGCATTGGGGGGCGAAAGAATATGGAAGTTAAGAATGGCGACGACACCGTCTACTTTCGTGGACCGGAGCTTCGTGATTACAAAGCTTGGAAGAAATTGCGGGAAAACAGTGCCGATTTCCTTATTCCTTGGGAACCACGTTGGCCTGCGGATGATCTGACCTGGACAGGATATCGCCGCCGACTGAAATTTGTCCGACAGGATCTCAAAAATGGAGTCGGGCTCACTTTCTTCATTTTCCATCGCGATACCGATCAGCTTTTAGGCGGGATGACGTTTTCAAATATTCGGCACGGCTCAGTTCGCGGTTGCCAGTTGGGATACTGGATGGGAGAGGCTTATTCCGGCCAGGGGTATATGAAAACCGCCGTCAACAATGCCCTGTATTTTCTATTCACGAATACGACACTGGAACGGGTGGAAGCGGTTTGCCTTCCTGAAAATGAACGTTCAATCGGTTTGCTGCAGAAACTGGGTTTTCGCAAGGAAGGCGAAATCCGGCAATATATGGAAATCAATGGTGAACGGCGCGACCACCTGCTTTTTGGTATACTGAAAACGGAATTGCTGGTCAGGCAAAGTCAGGCCGGTCAAGAAAAACAAGCAGATACCAAGACCTATGAGGCTTCTGCTGTTTAGGCCAATTACAGTGTTGCCATAAAGGTCGGTCAATCATCGGTTTCGACAATTGTTTCTCTAGAAATTGGCGGCCGAATGTGGTCTAAACATTTGAATTTTGGACCTTATGTTTGGTGCCGGGCGTGTCGCAATATGCAATGAAAATATGGAATGGCATTATCGGGATTTTCATCCCTTTGATATTGCTGTTTTCACTATTTCCGATTGCTCCTACGTTCGCCCTGGAACCTGTAAGTGTATCGCGCGACGATACTGCAATAGACTTGTCCGGCGCGGTGGAATTTCATCTTCAACAGGGCGAAAGCGTCAGGATTTCAACGGCACCCGACCGAGATGGGATTGTCAGGCGGGTTGAGGTGCGCTCAAGGAATGGCAATAGTGTCACCAACTGGGCAGTATTTGCGTTAGCAAACAACTCGAATGAACAGCTTGACCGGTTAATTGTCGCTCCGCACTACCGGCTTGTCGGTTCGGGCTTGTTCTGGCCCGATCTGGATTCGACCCGGATCGGCACCATCACGCCGAGCGAAGGGTTTTCGCTTGAAACCATTCCCGATCGTGAGGCTGATGTCTTCCTGATTACCCTCGATCCGGGCGCAGTGATTACCCTGATCGCGGAAATGAAATCACCCAATTTGCGCAGCTTATATTTGTGGGAACCCGAAGCCTACAAGGATACTGTAAACAGCTACACGCTGTATCGGGGCATTGTACTGGGTATTTCCGGACTACTCGCAGTGTTCTTGACCATCCTGTTTGTGGTGAAGGGTTCTGCCGTCGTGCCAGCAACCGCGGCCCTTGCATGGGGTGTGTTGGCCTATGTTTGTGTTGATTTCGGTTTTTGGGATCGGATCGTCACAATCACCTCGACCAGCGAACCGGTTTGGCGTGCGGGAACGGAAGTATTCCTGACTGCTGCCATGATCATTTTTCTTTACGCCTATCTGAGCCTGCATCACTGGCACTCTCAATTCTCGACGGTGGCGATCACGTGGCTACTCGGGCTTATTCTGCTATTGGGAGTCGCAGTGACTTTCCCGGAAATTGCTTCCGGTATTTCACGGGTATCGTTGGCCGCAGTCGGTATCGCAGGTGCCGGCGTGGTATTGTATCTGGCGCTGCAACGTTACGACAGGGCAGTGATGCTGATCCCGACCTGGATATTAATCCTGGTCTGGCTAACCGGATCCTGGATGACGATCAATGGTGCGATTTCCAACGATATTATCCAGCCAGCGCTCGCCGGCGGTCTGGTACTAATCGTAATGTTGCTGGGCTTTACGGTAATGCAGCATGCCTTTGCAGGGGGTGCCCTTGCTGACGGGCTTGTCAGCGATGTCGAGCAACAGGCCCTGGCCCTGAAAGGTTCGGGCGATATTGTATGGGATTGGGATGCCGCACGTCAGACCATTCACACCGGCGACGGTGCGGCCAAGGCGCTTGGGTTGGAGGAGAAAGCCTTGAATGGCCCGGTCAAGAACTGGATAAACCTGTTGCACCCCAATGACCGGGATCGATTCCGGGCAACACTTGAAGCGATCGAAGAGAGCAAACGAGGCCAGATCGCACAAAACTTCAGACTGCGCAGCGATAGCGGCCAATATCACTGGTTTCGGCTCAAAGCCCGACCAATGCTTGACCAGGATGGACAGGTACTTCGTTGTGTCGGGACCATCGCCGATGTTACCGATGCTAAGAATACCGAAGAACGGCTATTGCATGACAGCATTCATGACAATCTGACCGGGCTGGAAAACCGGCAGATGTTTGAACGGCGGTTGGAAACCGCGATGAATATCAGCCGGATCTATGAAGAATCCAAACCGTCGGTTTTTCATATAAATCTGGATAATTTCCGTGCATTCAATGAGCGGCTGGGCATAGGTGTCGGCGATACCATCCTTCTGACCGCGGCGCGTCGTCTTGGCCGATTACTGCGCAACGGTGATAGCCTGGCCCGGCTTGAAGGCGACCAATTTGCGTTGTTGCTGGTCTCTGAATCATCGCCAGAAAAAATAGCCTCATTCGCCGATTCAGTGCGCCGGACCTTGCGCTCTCCGCTGGAATTTGCAGGTGAGGATATCACGCTTGCCGCTTCGATCGGGATTGCGACGCTGTCGACCGATCATGTTACACCGCAGGATCTGATGCGCGATTCAGAATTGGCGATGACGCAAGCCAAACGATTTGGCGGAAATCGAATAGAACCGTTCAGACCCGCCTTCCGGTCCGGCAAGGACGACAGCGTCATCCTGCTGGATGATCTGCGCCGGGCGATGGAGAAAAAACAGATCAATATCCATTACCAACCCATTGTCCGTCTGGTTGACCGTATGACGGTTGGATTTGAGGCATTGATCCGATGGCAACATCCCAAGCTTGGCTTTGTTCCGCCCTCCGACTTCATTCCAATCGCCGAACGGTCAGGTCTAATCAATGAGCTTGGGCTGTATGTGCTTGAAACAGCGGCCAATGACATTCGCAAGGTCGCCGAGAAGACCGGCAACAGCGATCTTTTTGTCAGCGTCAACCTTTCGAGCAGGCAATTGCTCGCACAGGATCTGGCCCTGGAAATTGAAAAGGCACTCCGGCTTTCCAACCTGCCCCCGGCGATGTTACGTATCGAACTAACCGAAGGCCTCGTGATGGAAAACCCGGAAAGTTCCGCCGAGATGCTCAAGCGAATTGCCGGACTGGGTGTGGGATTGTCACTGGATGATTTCGGAACCGGATATTCGAGCCTGTCTTACCTGATGAAATTTCCATTCGACACGATCAAGATCGATCGCAGTTTCCTCCAGGCCAAGGAGAAGAATGAACGGATGATCATCCTGCGTTCGATTGTTGCGATGGCACAGGGCCTTGACCGGCAATTGATTGCCGAAGGTATCGAGAAGGAATCGGATATTACCGAATTGCTGCAACTTGGCTGCGAGTTCGGTCAGGGCTATTTCTTCGGTCAGCCTCTGGGTATCCGGGAAACGGAAATGGTTCTGACCGAGGAATACCGGCTGGCAGGGCAGTAATTACGCATCACTGTCTGACAGATTTTCCCTAACCGTCAGGCGTGGCCGATATCCCCTGACAGCAAGGCCGGATCGACGCCCAACATTTTCAATGCTTCCGAATATTTCAACGCGTTATCGCAATCAAACAGGATTGAATTCTGGGAAGGTGCGGTCAGCCAGCCATTGGCCGCGATCTCTTCTTCCAATTGACCGCCTGCCCAACCGGAATAACCCAATGCCAGCAGAATTTTTGATGGCCCCTTTCCGGTAGCAATTGCCCGCAGTATTTCCAGTGTTGCAGTGAGGCTGACCCCTTCGCTTACGGGCAATGTTGTTTCGGAGGTGTATTCAGGCGAGTGCAGTACAAATCCCCGTCCGGGCTCAACCGGACCGCCGCGATAAAGGGGTGCCT
>JBCCEP010000013.1:0-23681 GCA_039030215.1 Pseudomonadota bacterium | reverse complement strand
GAATGCTATAGCGAAATGGATTTCGACATTCCGATCGGCAAGAACGGAGATTGCTACGACCGCTATCTGATTCGCATGGAAGAGATGCGCCAGTCGGTCGCGATCATGAAGCAGTGCATCGCAAAGATGAACGAGCCGGATGGGAAGGGACCGGTTTCGGCTGTCGACAACAAGGTCGTTCCACCGCACCGCCAGGAAATGAAGCGATCGATGGAAGCGCTAATCCACCATTTCAAGCTCTACACCGAGGGCTACAAGGTGCCTGCCGGCGAGATTTATTGCGCGGTGGAAGCGCCGAAGGGCGAGTTCGGGGTCTATCTGGTTTCAGACGGTTCCAACAAACCGTATCGGTGTAAGCTGCGCGCACCGGGATTTGCGCATTTGTCGGCGCTTGATTTTATGGGCAAGGGGCATTTGCTGGCGGATGTGTCCGCCATACTGGGTTCGATTGATATCGTGTTCGGAGAGGTTGACCGTTGATCGCGGCTGAATGACACACGGGTGGTGCGGTTCGCCTGGTGTAACTTTCCGACGACTGAAGCATAACTGGAACAGTCGGTCGTTTGGCCGGCGTTGGAAAAACAGAGGTAATTAGGGGCTAATGTCCGTTAGACGACTTGCAGACGAAGGGGTTCAGCCCGATTCATTTGCCTTCAAGCCTGCTGTTGCGCGCGAAGCAAAAAAGTGGATCGGCAAATATCCCAAGGGCCGCGAGGCTTCAGCCGTCATTCCGCTATTGATGCTCGCTCAGGAACAGGAAGGCTGGGTAACAAAACCGGCGATTGAAAATGTCGCCGGGATGCTGGACATGCCGTTGATCCGGGTGCTGGAGGTAGCGACCTTTTACACCCAATTCCAACTGGCACCGGTCGGGACCAAGGCGCATATCCAGATTTGCGGTACCACGCCATGCATGCTGCGGGGTTCAGGGGAACTCATCGAACTGTGCAAGAACAAGATCCATCCCGAACCATTTCATACCAATGAATCGGGGACATTGTCCTGGGAAGAGGTCGAGTGCCAGGGCGCCTGCGTTAATGCTCCCATGGTAATGATTTTCCGCGACACCTATGAGGACCTGACCGCGGAACGGCTGGAAGAAATCATCGATGCGTTCGAAGCCGGTAAGGGTAAGGACATTACCCCCGGCCCGCAAAACGACCGGATTTATTCAGCGCCGGAAGGCGGGCAAACATCGCTCCTTGAAGAAATTCTGGTCGCCGAGCCCCTTGCCGCGAAGGCTTCGGGCAGTGCAAATGGAAGCAGGAAAAAGACTTCCAGGTCGGCGGCCAAGCCGAAACCTGTGCCTGCAAAGAGCGAACCAGCCTTTTCACTGACAGACAAGAACCGGCCCGAGGCGATCGAGAAACCGGCAACACCGGACGATTTGAAGCTGATCTCGGGCGTTGGCCCGAAACTGGAATCGGTTCTGCATGGATTGGGCATCTTCACCTATGCGCAGATCGCCAAATGGAAAAAGGCGGAATGCGACTGGGTTGATGGTTATCTGAAATTCAAGGGCCGCATTGAACGCGACGACTGGATAAAACAGGCCGCGGCGCTCGCCAAGGGCGGGCGCGAAGAATATGCCCGCGTATTCGGCAAGGAACCGAGATGAAGGCGGCAATCAAATACGTCATAGATCGGTTTGGGCCAATCGCTCTGGGCTTGATAGTTTTCGTGCCTTTGTATGTAGTATTTGAGTTGGTTGGTATTTATCGATTTGGTTTTCCACCAGGATCACCGGAAGTGCTTGTAGCCTGTTATATATTTATGACGGTAACTTCCTTCCTGCTTGGATCTAAGTCCAATCACACGCAAAAATCATGGGTACCCCAATATATTTCGCCTGAAGAAAGATCTGCGATCAATTCCAGTGTGTTTCGGAGCCTCGTTTGGATATTGTTGATGAGCGGGATAGCAGCACTGGCAGTCTACTATGATGTGGTCCCGGTAGGATATGGGATTGCTGGTGCCGTCACGGTTGCAGCGTTTTTTGCAAGTTTGGAATTAAGAAAGTCGACCGCCAATGCTTGAAGACAAAGATCGTATCTTCACCAATATCTACGGCACTTTCGACAAGTCGCTAAAGGGCGCGATGGCGCGTGGCCACTGGAGCGGAACAAAGGGCTTCATCGATCGCGGGCGTGACTGGATCATCGACCAGATGAAAGCCTCTGGCCTGCGTGGCCGTGGTGGCGCTGGCTTTCCGACCGGCTTGAAATGGTCGTTCATGCCGAAGGAATCCGACGGTCGTCCCCATTATCTGGTGATCAATGCCGATGAATCGGAGCCCGGCACCTGCAAGGACCGTGACATCATGCGGCACGATCCGCACACGCTGATCGAAGGGTGCCTGATTGCCGGATATTCGATGAATGCGCATGTCTGCTACATCTATATTCGCGGCGAATATATCCGTGAACGCGAAGCCCTGCAGGCGGCGATTGACGAATGCTACGATGCCAAGCTGATCGGCAAGAACAACAAGCATGGCTGGGATTACGACATCTATGTCCATCATGGTGCCGGCGCCTATATCTGCGGCGAAGAAACAGCACTGCTGGAGAGCCTTGAAGGCAAGAAGGGCCAGCCCCGGCTCAAACCGCCATTCCCGGCCAATGTCGGTCTCTATGGATGTCCGACGACGGTCAATAATGTGGAATCCATTGCCGTGGCACCGACTATTTTGCGCCGCGGCGCGGACTGGTTTGCCTCGTTTGGCCGCGAGAACAATCACGGTACCAAATTGTTCTGCATTTCCGGCCACGTGGAACGACCCTGTACGGTCGAAGACGCCATGTCGATTTCCTTCAAGGAACTGATCGAAACCCATTGCGGTGGTATCAGGGGCGGATGGGACAATCTAAAGGCCGTTATCCCGGGAGGGTCTTCGGTGCCACTGGTGCCGGCCGAACAGATCAAGGAAGCACCAATGGACTTTGATGGATTGCGAGAACTGCAATCCGGTCTGGGCACCGCTGCCGTGATTGTCATGGATAATTCCACGGACATAATTCGTGCAATTGCCCGCATATCTTATTTCTATCGTCACGAAAGCTGCGGGCAGTGCACGCCATGCCGTGAGGGTACAGGATGGATGTGGCGCGTTCTGGAACGAATGGCGCAGGGCAGGGCACAAAAGAAGGAGATCGATCTTCTGCTGGAAGTCTCCAAGCAGGTGGAAGGCCACACGATCTGCGCTCTGGGGGATGCGGCCGCCTGGCCGATTCAAGGTCTGATCCGGCATTTCCGTCATGAGATTGAAGAGCGCATCGACGCCTATAGCCGGGATGCAGAAGTAGGCGGCAAAACCGTTTTGGAGGCAGCTGAATGATTCAGCCAAGCGGCCATCATCTTGCGGAATTGAATATCGGTGTGCTCAAGCATGACTGGGAAGACCCGCGCATTGCCGAGTTCACCAATAATCTGGATCGTGTAAATACGCTTGCAGAAAACAGCCCAGGCTTTGTCTGGCGCATGACCGATGACGACATGGAAGCAGGACAGCTGGATTCCGCTGGCGTCTTTGGCGGAAATCCTCTTGTCGCTTCGACATTGAGCGTTTGGGAAGATGCTGCCAGCCTTGAACATTTCGTATGGAACACGATCCACCGGCAATTCTACGAAAAACGCCGCCAGTGGTTTGATGGCGAGGTCCAGTCTAATTTCGTGATGTGGTGGGTACCGATTGGGCATAGGCCAAGCCTTCAAGAAGGCATGGAAAGGTTTTCATACTGGCAGAAACACAGTGACAGCGATCATGCATTTGGGTGGTCGTATCTGCCGAATGTCAAAGCCTGGCGCGAAAAGCAATGTGGTTGAAATTCGGACTATTGCGGCATTGAAACAGGGTAAGAAAATATGACGAAACTGATCGTCGACGAAAAAGAAGTGGAAGTGCCCGATCACTACACGCTGTTACAGGCGTGCGAGGAGGCCGGTGCCGAAATCCCCCGTTTTTGCTACCACGAACGCCTGTCGATCGCCGGAAACTGTCGAATGTGCCTGGTCGAGGTCAAAGGCGGTCCGCCCAAACCGGCTGCTTCTTGCGCAATGGGTGTACGGGATTTGCGACCCGGACCCAATGGCGAGCCGCCAGAGGTTATGACCAAGTCGCCCATGGTGAAAAAAGCACGCGAAGGGGTGATGGAATTCCTGCTGATCAACCACCCGCTCGATTGCCCGATCTGCGACCAGGGTGGTGAATGCGATCTGCAAGACCAGGCCATGGCCTATGGCATTGACCAGAACAGGTTCCATGAGAACAAACGCGCGGTGGAAGACAAATATATCGGTCCGCTGGTCCGCACCAAGATGACGCGGTGCATCCACTGCACGCGCTGTGTCCGCTTCACCACTGAAGTTGCGGGTATCTCCGAATTGGGTCTTGTCGGCCGGGGTGAGGATGCCGAGATTACCACCTATCTTGAGAAGGCGATGACTTCCGAACTACAGGGTAATGTCATTGATCTATGTCCGGTCGGCGCGCTCACCTCGCGGCCTTATCAGGATACCGCAAGGCCCTGGGAACTTACAAAAACCGAATCCATCGATGTCATGGATGCTGTTGGCGCTAGTATTCGTGTCGATTCCCGCGGGCGGGGTATCATGCGGATCCTGCCGCGGCTCAATGAAGATGTGAATGAGGAATGGATTTCCGACAAGACCCGGTTTGCCTATGATGGACTTTCGGCTCAAAGACTGGACCAGCCCTATGTTCGCAAAGCCGGAAAACTGAAACCGGCAAGCTGGGACGAAGCATTTGCCGCGATAGCAAGGCAGTTCAAGAAAGCCGGCGCAGCCAAGACCGGCGCAATCGCCGGTGACCTCTGTGCGGTTGAGGATATGTTTGCCCTCAAGAAATTGATGATTTCACTCGGTTCGAACAATTTTGATTGCCGAGAGCCCGGCAGCGTGCTCGATCCGGCAAATGGGCGCGCAAGCTATCTGTTCAACGCGACAATTGACGGGATCGAGGATTCTGATGCCCTGCTGATCATCGGCTCCAACCCTCGATGGGAAGCGCCGATCCTTAATGCCAGGATCAGGAAAAAATTCAGATTGCCTGAAGACTACCCGATTGGCCTGATCGGGGAGGCGGTCGATCTACGTTATGAATATACGCATCTGGGTCAAGGTCCTGAAACGCTCTCCGAACTGGTAGCAGGCAGGAACAGCTTTGCAGCAAAGCTGAAACAGGCAAAACGCCCATTGATCCTGATCGGACAGGGCGCACTCAACCGTTCTGATAGCGCGTCAATCTATGGGCTTGCCGCACAATTGGCGGAAAATTGCGGCGCCATAAAAGAGGACTGGATTGGGTTCAGCGTCTTGCATATTGCCGCTGCGCGGGCAGGTGGACTGGATATCGGCTTCGTTCCGGGCAGGGGCGGGAGCGACACCGCTGCGATTGCCAAGAAAATGGAACTTGTCTTTCTGCTCGGTGTCGATGAAATCGATACATCAAACATGGGCGGGTTCAAGGTATATATCGGTACCCATGGGGATGCCGGAGCGCACGATGCGGACATTATTCTTCCCGGTTCGACCTATTGCGAAAAACCTGGCATCTATGTGAACACCGAAGGCAGAGTTCAAGTCGCCAATCGTGCGGTGTTTGCTCCGGGACAGGCAAAAGAGGAATGGGCGATATTCCGCGCCTTGTCATCCGTTCTGGGTGAACCCCTTCCGTTTGACAGCCTGGCCCAGTTGCGTGAGCAGCTACTGCGCGAACATCCGCATTTCCAGTTCAATGACGAATTGGCATCTGTTGACGGAAGTGTCATCTCATCACTGGCAAGCGCTGATGGAAAGTTGAACAAGGCGCCGTTGAAATCCCCGGTTACCGATTTTTATCTGACAAATCCGATCGCTCGTGCATCCAAAGTGATGGCGGAGTGTTCGCATCGGTTCGGCTCTTCCATGCCTCAGGCAGCGGAGTAAAGCTGTGAGCAGTCAACCCGTCCATTCCCTGAACTACCGACCCAGCTACTGGTCTTCGAGTAAGTGTGTATCTGTTGCCACTAATGCAGAAATAACGGGAAATTCAATCGTGTGCGGCGTTGAAATAACGGCGGCACTGGTTAAAAGAGGTGCAGAATACAGGGGCGAGCAGCGATTTGCGGACGGTCGGGTGCAAACCGACAACGACGCCGTTATTGCCCAACTGAATTCAATGGGATCTGGAGCAGGCTTGCTCCTCGGGAAAACAGTATGAGCGTTTTTGTAAACGACTATGTCATACCGGGCGCAATCATGGTCGCCCAGAGCCTGCTGTTACTCGTCGCGCTATTATTGTTCATCGCCTATATTCTCTATGCCGACCGCAAGATCTGGGCAGCCGTCCAGTTGCGACGCGGACCCAATGTTGTTGGTCCGTGGGGCTTGTTTCAATCCTTTGCCGATCTGCTGAAATTTGTCGTCAAGGAGCCGGTTGTTCCGGCATCCTCGTCCAAGGCGGTATTCCTGCTGGCACCATTGGTTTCGGTCGTGCTGGCATTGGCAACCTGGGCCGTAATTCCATTTAATGAGAACTGGGTGATTGCCGATATCAATATTGGCATCCTGTATATCTTCGCGATTTCATCGCTCGAGGTGTATGGTATCATCATGGGCGGCTGGGCTTCGAACTCCAAATACGCCTTCCTTGGTGCCCTTCGGTCTGCGGCACAAATGGTGTCTTATGAAGTTTCGATCGGTTTTGTGATCATAACAGTGCTGTTGTGCGTCGGCTCCTTGAACCTGACCGATATCGTATTAAGCCAGCAGGACGGACTGGGAACCATGTTAGGGCTTTCCTCCAGCTTCCTGGACTGGCACTGGCTGGCGCTGTTCCCGATGTTCGTCATTTTCTTCATCTCAGCACTGGCGGAAACCAACCGACCACCTTTTGATCTGCCCGAGGCGGAATCCGAACTGGTGGCCGGTTTCATGGTTGAATACGGATCAACGCCATACATGATGTTCATGCTTGGTGAATATGCCGCGATCTGCTTGATGTGCGCGCTGACGACCATCCTGTTTCTGGGTGGTTGGTTGCCGCCATTCGATTTTGCGCCATTCACCTGGGTGCCGGGCGTTGTCTGGTTCGTGCTCAAAATGTGCATGGTGTTCTTCATGTTCGCCATGGTGAAGGCATTCGTTCCGCGTTATCGCTACGACCAATTGATGCGTTTGGGCTGGAAGGTTTTTCTACCAATTTCGCTGTTCATGGTTTTTGCGGTTGCGACGGTGTTGCAGATAACCGGTTGGGCCGCGTGAGGATTGGATAGATCATGAACGCAATCTCACAAGCTGCCAAATCACTCTTGTTAAAGGAGTTCGTCAGCGCGTTCGTCCTGTCCATGCGGTATTTCTTCAAACCGAAGGCAACGCTCAACTACCCATTTGAGAAAGGACCGGTTTCCCCGCGTTTCCGCGGAGAACATGCCTTGAGACGGTACCCAAATGGTGAGGAACGGTGTATCGCGTGCAAACTGTGTGAAGCGATTTGCCCGGCGCAGGCGATCACCATCGAGGCCGGGCCTCGCCGTAATGATGGTACCAGACGGACAGTTCGATATGACATCGACATGGTGAAATGCATTTATTGCGGTTTCTGCCAGGAAGCATGTCCGGTGGATGCAATTGTAGAGGGACCGAACTTCGAATTTGCGACCGAAACTCGGGAAGAACTCTACTACGACAAGGACAAACTGCTCGAGAACGGCGAACGCTGGGAGCGGGAAATAGCACAGAATATCGCAATAGACTCGCCTTGGCGTTGATTTGGCGTGGTCGGAATATTGGAACAAGCGGGACTGAACTAGACTAATGGGCGCATCAACAGGCTATTTGCCGGCACTGTTTTTCTATCTGTTTTCGACCGTGACGGTGGCTTCCGCCTTCATGGTGATTGCGGCGCGTAATCCCGTACATTCGGTACTGTTCTTGATATTGGCCTTTGTGAACTCTGCAGGTCTGTTTTTGTTGGCCGGCGCCGAGTTCCTCGCGCTGCTGCTGATCGTTGTCTATGTCGGTGCGGTTGCCGTGCTGTTCCTGTTTGTAGTGATGATGCTTGACGTAGATTTCGTGGAATTACGTGAGGGATTCCTGCAGTATCTGCCTGTCGGCATGCTTGTCGCATTCATCATGCTGGCGGAATTGCTAATGGTTTTCGGGAGCTGGGTTTTTGCGCCGGGTGCTGTCGGAGAGGGATCTCAACCGATACCGGATCTCAATACGGTTTCGAATATTCAGGCTTTGGGCGACATCCTGTACACGAAGTACATCTTTTTCTTCCAGATTGCGGGAATGATCCTGCTTGTTGCAATGGTCGGTGCGATTGTGTTGACGCTCCGCCACAAGCCGGATGTCCGGCGTCAGAACATCGGCCAACAGGTGGCACGAACGCCGGAAACGGCAATCGAAGTCATAAAGGTGGATTCCGGCAAGGGGATATAGGAGCCAGACGGGTACGTCGGGCGGATAGAGACAGCATTATGGAAATCGGGATTTCACATTATCTGGCGGTTAGCGCCATCTTGTTCACCATCGGGATGCTTGGCATTTTCCTGAACCGGAAAAACGTCATCATTATCCTGATGTCGATTGAACTGATCCTGTTGTCCGTCAATCTGAATTTTGTCGCTTTTTCCCAACATCTGGGCGATCTCATGGGCCAGGTGTTCGCCCTATTTGTCCTGACGGTCGCCGCAGCAGAAGCTGCCATCGGTCTGGCTATTCTGGTTGTTTTCTTCCGTAATCGCGGGTCGATTGCCGTAGAAGACGTAAATCTGATGAAGGGTTGAGGGCGGAAGCATGTATCAGTTGATCGTATTTCTGCCCCTTGCGGGCTTTCTGGCGGCAGGACTTTTCTCAAAATCGCTGGGCGTCAAGGGATCGGAATATGTTACGACCGGTTTCCTGATAATATCGGCGATCCTGTCCTGGATTGCATTCTTTACCCATGCGTTCAGCACGGCAGAAGTCCAGCAAATCGATGTGCTGCGATGGATTAATTCGGGCTCGCTGGACATAAACTGGTCGTTCAGGATCGACACGTTGACTGTTGTCATGCTGGTGGTAGTGAACACGGTTTCCTCTCTGGTGCATGTCTACTCGATTGGATACATGCATCACGATCCGCATCGACCGCGGTTTTTTGCCTATCTGTCGCTGTTCACCTTTGCCATGCTCATGCTGGTGACTTCCGACAATCTATTGCAGATGTTCTTTGGCTGGGAAGGTGTGGGTCTGGCCTCCTATCTTTTGATTGGCTTCTGGTACAAGAAACCGTCTGCGAACGCCGCCGCGATCAAGGCCTTTATCGTAAACCGGGTAGGGGATTTCGGCTTTATCCTCGGCATATTCGGCGTCTATGTGCTGTTTAATTCGATCGAGTTATCCACCATTTTTGCCAATGCCGCTGATTTCAGGCACGTGGAGGAAGGTGCCGCCGCAGCAGAAACGCACGAAACCGTGCTCAATTTCCTCGGCTATCAGCTCGATCGCGTCGACGCGCTGACTGTGGTTTGCCTGCTACTGTTCATGGGTGCCATGGGCAAGTCGGCGCAGTTCTTGCTGCACACCTGGCTGCCGGATGCCATGGAAGGCCCGACGCCGGTATCGGCTCTGATACATGCCGCGACAATGGTTACCGCAGGCGTATTCCTGGTTGCCCGCATGTCGCCGCTGTATGAATACGCGCCGACCGCGCTGGTGGTGGTTACTATTTTTGGCGCGGTAACGGCTTTCTTTGCCGCGACGGTTGGATTGGTCCAGAACGATATCAAGCGCGTCATCGCCTATTCCACATGCTCGCAACTCGGCTACATGTTTGGTGCCCTGGGTGTCGGTGCCTACGGAGCAGCGATTTTCCACCTGTTCACCCACGCTTTTTTCAAGGCATTGTTGTTCCTGGGTGCGGGCGCGGTAATCCACGCGGTTTCCGATGAACAGGACATGCGGCGAATGGGCGGGCTGCGACGCCATATTCCGATCACCTATTGGATGATGGTAATCGGCACCATTGCACTCACCGGATTGGGCATTCCTGGAACCTATATCGGCACGGCCGGTTTCTTCTCCAAAGATGCCATCATTGAAAGCGCATTTGTTGCGACCAACCCGGCCGCCACCATGGCGTTTACACTACTGGTGGTAGCGGCGCTATTTACCAGTTTCTATTCCTGGCGGCTGATTTTCATGACATTCCATGGCAAGCCGAGGGCTTCCGCAGAAGTCATGAGCCATGTCCATGAATCTCCAAATGTCATGTTGGTGCCGCTCTATATTCTGGCCGCCGGCGCACTGTTTGCAGGCCTGATCTTTTACGGCTCCTTCCTGGGTCATGACACACATGGGCACCACGAAGGCTGGTATAATGCTTTCTGGCGCACCTCTCTGTTTGCCGGCCTCGGCAATGAGATACTAGACAAGTTCCATTATGTTCCACTGTGGGTGAAATGGTCGCCTTTTGTGATGATGGCGCTAGGGTTTTTTACAGCCTATGTTTTCTATATTCGCAATCCACGCCTTCCCAAGCAGGTGGCGGCCAGCCAGCCGGCTCTTTATGCATTCCTGCTCAACAAATGGTATTTCGATGAAATTTACGATTTCCTGTTTGTACAGCCGACAAAGCGTCTCGGAAGATTCTTGTGGATCTGGGGTGATGGCTGGCTGATCGATGGGTTTGGGCCCGACGGCGTTTCGGCCCGCGTGCTTGATCTGACGAACAGGGTCGTGAAGCTGCAGTCAGGATATATCTACCACTATGCATTTGCCATGTTGATCGGGGTCGCGGCACTGATCACCTGGGCAATGTTTGGGGGAATATAATTTATGAGTGAATGGCCGCTTCTCAGTGTAGTGACGTTTGTTCCGGCCTTTGGGGCGTTGATCATCCTGTTCATGTCTGACAGCGATGCGGTCTCCAGGCGGAATATCAGGAATGTCACCCTGTTTGTGACCTTGCTGAATTTCATTCTTTCGATCGGAATATGGGTGTCATTCGACAATTCTGTCGCCGGATTCCAGATGGTCGAAAAGGTTCCCTGGATTGGCAGTTTCATGAGTTATCATCTGGGCGTTGACGGCATATCGATGCTGTTCATCATCCTGACGACTTTCCTCATGCCGTTCTGTATCCTTGCAAGCTGGGATTCTGTGCAGGACAGGGTGCGAGAATACATGGTCGCATTCCTGGTGCTGGAAACGACGATGATCGGGGTATTCTGTGCCCTCGATCTGGTGATGTTCTACATCTTCTTCGAAGCCGGTCTTATCCCGATGTTCCTGATCATCGGTGTGTGGGGTGGCAAACGCCGTGTCTATGCAAGCTTCAAGTTTTTCCTGTACACGCTGCTTGGGTCGGTGTTGATGCTGCTGGCGATGATGGCAATGTACTGGCATGCCGGCACAACCGATATCGTGGAATTGTTGAACCATTCCTTCCCGGCTTCAATGCAGACATGGCTGTGGCTTGCCTTCTTCGCCTCATTTGCCGTCAAGATGCCCATGTGGCCGGTCCATACCTGGTTGCCGGATGCGCATGTGGAAGCGCCAACTGCAGGATCTGTGGTGCTGGCTGCAATCCTGCTGAAGATGGGCGGATACGGGTTCCTCAGATTTTCTCTGCCGATGTTTCCGTTGGCGAGTGCTGATTTCGCGCCGCTAGTCTTTACCTTGTCGGTTGTTGCCATCATCTACACCTCGCTGGTCGCGTTGGCGCAGACAGACATCAAGAAGCTGATCGCCTACTCCTCGGTTGCCCATATGGGCTTTGTGACAATGGGTATCTTCGCCGCTAATGTCTATGGGATTGAAGGCGCCATCTACCAGATGCTCAGTCATGGCCTGGTGTCAGGTGCGCTCTTCCTGTGTGTCGGAGTGGTTTATGACCGGATGCATACAAGGGAGATCGCCGCCTATGGCGGTCTTGTAAATCGAATGCCGCACTATGCTGTGGTATTCATGGTGTTCACCATGGCAAATGTGGGTCTACCTGGCACTTCCGGCTTTGTCGGCGAGTTTCTGACGCTGCTTGGAATATTCCAGGTCAATACCTGGGTGGCCTTGTTTGCGGCCACTGGCGTGATCCTTTCGGCAGCCTATGCGCTTTGGCTCTATCGACGGGTTATCTTCGGTACGCTGGACAAGGAAAGCCTGAAGTCAATCCTGGACCTGAATACCAGGGAGAAGGCCATTCTGTATCCGCTGGTGGTCCTGGTGATTTTCTTTGGCGTGTATCCGGCTCCGATTTTCGATGTCATGTCAGCATCAGTCGAACAACTAATCAGTAATTATCAGGCGGCGATTGAAGCCGGCTCTCAGACCGCACAAGCGGCCTTGGAAAAGCAGGGATAGATCATGGAACCTGCACTCGAGATTTCATCCATTCTACCGGACCTGCATCTGATTGCACCCGAAATCATTATGTCGGTCGGTGCAATGTTGCTGCTGATGGTCGGCGCCTATCGCGGGCAGCGTGCCTATTCTCCGGTAACTGGATTGTCGATTGCCATCATCATCATTGCCGGCTTTTGGCTGGTGCAGTATTCAGGTACCGGTACTGCATTCGATGGCGCATTCATTCTTGATCCGTTTGCGCGGTTCATGAAGATATTGGCGCTGATCGGCTCCGGTGTCGCCATCGTCATGTCAGTCAATTATGTCCGGTATGAACGGTTCGAAACATTCGAGTTTCCCATACTCATAGTGTTGGCGACGACCGGCATGATGCTGATGATTTCAGCCAACAATCTGATTTCGCTGTATCTCGGTCTGGAAATGCAGTCGTTGTCCCTTTACGTGATTGCCGCGATTCACAGGGATTCAGTCCGTTCGACAGAGGCTGGATTAAAATACTTCGTTCTCGGCGCACTTTCCTCAGGCATGCTGCTTTACGGAATGACGCTCGTCTATGGATTTACCGGACATGTCGGTTTCGAGGGTATCGCGAATGCCATGGCAGGTACCGGTCGGTCCATCGGCTTGGTTTTTGGTCTGGTGTTTATTCTGGCTGGCCTTGCGTTCAAGATTTCGGCAGTTCCTTTCCACATGTGGACACCAGACGTATACGAAGGTGCACCGACACCGGTTACGGCATTCTTCGCCGCTGCACCGAAAATCGCCGCCATGGCGCTTCTTGTCCGTGTGGTCATGGGCGCGTTCGAACCGGTTACGCCGGATTGGCAGCAGATCATTGTCTTCATATCGATTGCGTCGATGGCGCTCGGAGCGTTTGCGGCAATTGGCCAGAAGAACATCAAACGACTGATGGCCTATTCTTCCATTGGCCATATGGGTTTCGCATTGGTGGGATTGGCCGCCGGAACCAAGTCCGGCGTGAACGGCGTAATTGTCTATATGCTAATTTACATGGTGATGACGGTTGGCACTTTTGCATGCATCCTGGCAATGCGCCGCAAGGGTGGCATGGTGACAAATATCAACGAACTGGCCGGGCTGGGTTCACGGAATCCATTGATGGCTCTATTGCTGACGATCCTCATGTTTTCACTGGCTGGGATACCGCCACTAGCCGGGTTCTTTGCAAAATACTTTGTGTTCGTTGCAGCGATCGAGGCGAACTTGTTTGCACTCGCGGTTATAGGTGTTCTGGCAAGCGTAGTCGGCGCATATTATTACCTGCGGATCATCAAGATCATGTGGTTCGACGAGGCTGCCGAAGACTTCCTGCCAATGACCGGCGAGCTGAAAGTGGTGCTTGGTATTTCAGGCGTGTTTGTAGCATTTTTCTACTTGTTTGCAGGTCCGGTTCTGGACGCAACCTCAACCGCTGCTGCTTCGTTTTTCTAGCCATGGATAAAATGCTGCCTGGCGGGAGCCGATTGCGGGAATTGGCGGAGACAGATTCCACAAATACTGAATGCCTGGACGCAGCAATGGCCGGTGATCCGGGCAGGTTGTGGATCCGTGCGCGGATGCAGACTGAGGCGAGGGGAAGCAGAGGGCGAGGATGGACGTCTTATGAGGGTAACCTGTTTGCATCCTATCTGTTGTTGCCTCGGGCGCCGACCGGCAGTCTGGGGCAAATCACCTTCGTTGCAGCGTTAGCCGTTTATGACGCATTGATGCAGCAGATTGCAGCTCAAGGCGCTGAACTGAAAGTAGAACTCAAATGGCCGAATGACGTCCTTTTGGCAGGCAGGAAGATCTGCGGAATTTTATTGGAAAGCCATGAAATTTCAGGCGAACGGATCGTCATTGTCGGAATTGGTCTGAATTGCTTCAGCCATCCGCGTCAAACCGCCTTTCCAGCAACAAGTCTGATGGAACATGGCATCAATGCCAGTGCGGCAGAGATGTTGAGCCGGATTATTCCAACCATGGATCATTGGCTTGAAATTTGGCGGCGCGGGCAGGATTTTCAGTATATTCGCGAGGCATGGACAAGCCGGGCAAAGGGAATTGGGAAACGAATTGCCGCTAAATTGCATGATCGCGAAACTATCGGCATATTCGAGGCTATCGACGATGCTGGTCGACTTACCTTGCGCAAAAACGATGGTTCGAAAGAACTGATTTCTGTTGCCGACGTATTCTACCTTAATTCGGCAAAAACTGGATAAAGCTTCTGCATGAATAAATCAGAATTATTGTTTGTCCCGCTGGGCGGCGTCGGCGAAATCGGAATGAACCTGGCCCTTTACGGTTATGGTCCGGAGGAGAACAGATCCTGGATCATGGTGGATTGTGGCGTGACTTTTCCCAATGCCACACTTCCAGGAGTCGATCTTGTCTTGCCGGATATCCGGTTTGCCGAGGAACTGGGTGACGACTTGAAGGCGATCATCATTACCCATGCTCATGAAGACCATTATGGGGCGCTTTTGTCACTATGGCCAAAGCTTCAAAAACCGGTCTGGATGACCGCGTTTACTGCCGGCCTCCTGGAGGCAAAGGCAAATTCCGATGCCGGTTCACCGCAAATCCCCGTAAACATCTTCAAGGCAGGCGACAAATTCAACATTTCTCCCTTCGAGATCGAAACAGTCTATGTGACCCATTCGATCCCCGAGCCGGTCTCGCTTTCAATCAAGACCCCCGCAGGAAGGGTAATCCATACCGGTGACTGGAAACTCGACAGCGAACCGTCACTTGGCCACGACACAGACCGGGCTGCATTCAAACGTCTTGGAGATGACGGCGTCCTTGCGCTGATCTGCGATTCAACCAACGCCATGCGAGAGGGAATTTCTCCAACTGAACAGTCGGTCTCCGATAATCTGGAATCATTGATTTCCAACGCGCCGGGCAGAGTGGCGATCACGACTTTTTCCTCAAATATCGGACGAATCCGCTCGATCGCTCTGGCGGCAGAAAGGGCAGGCCGCAAGGTGATGTTGATGGGCCGGTCGATCCGCCGGATGACTGACGTTGCAAGAGACCTGGGATATCTGGATGGGCTTGCCGAGTTTCTTGAAGAAGACGAGTTTTCCTCGATTGACCGGCGTAAGATCGTAATCATCCTGACCGGAAGCCAGGGCGAGTCCCGGGCCGCATTGGCAAAGCTGGCGCGCGACGAACATCCGCGAGTCCACCTGACGGCTGGCGACCGGGTTATCTATTCCTCGCGGGCCATCCCCGGCAATGAGAAGGAAATCAACGACACGAAGAATCTGCTCATAGAGCAGGGTGTCGAGATAATCACGGATGAGACGGAGCTTGTACATGTGTCTGGCCATCCGCGAAGAAACGAGCTCGAGCAAATGTACGCCTGGACACGCCCCGAGGTTCTGGTGCCGGTGCATGGAGAAGCAATGCATCTGACTGCCCAGGCGAAGTTCGGTGCGGAGCAGGGGATTCCGCAGGTACTTCCAATCCGAAACGGAGATCTGGTACGGCTCGCGCCAGGAGCCGCAGAGATTATTGACCAGGTCCCCCATGGACGAGTTTACAAGGATGGGCGCCTGGTCGGTGATGCGGAAGCCGTAGGTGTTGCCGGACGCCGCAAACTATCCTTCGCCGGATTGGTAGCCGTTTCGATTGTCCTCGGCAGGAATGGTCAACTGGCAGACGAGGTCGATATGGAACTGCTCGGTCTTCCGGAATTGAACGTTCAAGGCCAGCCGTTCGATGATATCCTGTTTGACGCAGCGGCAGGGGCGGTCGAAAGCATACCGGCAAAGCGTCGCAAGGATGCAGATCTGGTTTCCATGGCTGTCGAAAAGGCGGTAAGATCGGCTGCCAGAAATGAATGGGGTAAGAAGCCCAAGGTGATCGTGTTCGTGGCAATGGTCTGACAAATGATTGGTAAACTGAACCATGTGGCAATTGCGGTACCTGACTTGAAATCGGGCAGGGCGGTATATGAACAAATACTGGGTGCTGAAGTCAGCGATGAACAAGCGCTGCCGGAGCACGGTGTGACAGTAGTGTTCGTAAATCTGCCAAATACCAAAATCGAGTTGCTGGAACCGTTGGAGGAAGACTCTCCGATTGCGGCATTTCTTGAAAGAAACCCTGCTGGCGGCATTCATCACATTTGCTATGAGGTTGAAGACATTCTGAGCGCCCGCGACCGGATGATCTCAAATGGCGCAAGAATTTTGGGAGACGGAGAACCCAAAACCGGAGCCCATGGCAAGCCGGTGCTGTTTTTGCACCCGAAAGATTTTTGCGGAACTCTGGTCGAGTTGGAACAGGTCTAGACGATGACCTTCATGAGCGGATTTGCAATTTACTTCATTATCTGGTGGCTGACACTTTTCATGGTTTTACCGCACGGCGTGCGCAGCCAGGCAGAAGCAGACAATGTCGTTCCCGGAACCGATCCCGGCGCTCCGGTGAGTGCAAGATTATGGACCAAGCTCGCCGTCAACACGCTGCTTTCCGGAGCAATATTCGGGGCCTGGTTGTTGTTGACGGAAGTTTATGGATTTCAATTCAGTGACATACCGAGCTTGTTTCCGGAAGACTTGTAACCGCCACACGCAAATTACCAATCCAAAAAAACAAAAGCAGGGCACGAAGCCCTGCCTTTAAGTTGCGCGTCTTTGGTCGCGTGCTCAATATGGCAAGCCAAGCATTAGCCCGGATGTTGCTCTTAGTTGAGCCTGGCAGCGGATAATCGCGCCTGGACCTTCATCCTCCCAAGACAAAGACTGCGAAATTCGGTTGGTTTCACCAACTCTCATTGACTAATCTAAACCACATAGCGCGCCAAATGTCATCTGTAATCTGCTAAAAATTAGGCGTAACGCACATTAAAGCGGCAAAAATTGAGCATTTTTAACTAATCGCAGCCTGTCCGGGCATCAGCCGCCCATTTGAATTTTGCAGCTGGCTTTCAGCGGAACCCATTTACTCATTACCTTGCCGGAGCCGTCAGCGACAAGAATCCGGTATTCGGTATTGATCGCTTGGTGGATCGGCAGGTTGCGGCTGAAGCTGGCCATTGCGCCATTTGAACTTTCAACAGCATTCAACTGGTACGGTCCCGACACTGCACCGCCTTTCCTGGCGATCATATAGCTCACCGGTCCGGGTTTGTTGGTTGTGATCCAGCCGGCCATTTTCGCCTGGGTAGGGCACAAATTGACTTTTGGCGATTTGATTGCGAGCAACGCGCCAATTGCCTTGAAAGGCTCTGCCTTTGGCGCCCTGATTGTCTGGCCGTTTGCAAAAGCCGGAATTGACATAATCGCGGCGACCAACCCGATTCTGATAACCGTAGCTGGTCTTGGTATTCGTCTTTTTTTCGTGTTCGGTTGCATGGGATATTCCTTTGTTCTATCGACATAAAGTCGATATACGTGCAGTTCAGCAGCCATAACGTGCAATTGGGCACAAGGGAGCGGCTTTGAGCGATCTGGCCTCACGGCTGCCCTTGTGCGAAACGCAATAAAAAGGTTTATGTTCTTGCGAACGATTCACTGATCAACAACGATCAGAAAATCCCACTGGAATTGAATATGCGCCTGTCCCGATACTTTCTTCCGATACTGAAGGAAACGCCCAAGGAAGCGGAAATCGTTTCCCACCGCCTGATGCTTCGTGCAGGCATGATCCGGCAACAGTCTTCCGGAATTTATTCCTGGCTGCCGTTGGGCAAGAGGGTCCTGGACAAGGTCTGCGATATTGTTCGTGAAGAGCAAAACCGGGCCGGTGCGATCGAGATCCTGATGCCGACGATCCAGTCAGCGGAGTTATGGCGTGAGAGTGGGCGTTATGATGACTACGGCAGGGAGATGCTTCGCATTTCGGACAGGCAGGATCGTGAGATGCTGTTTGGTCCGACCAATGAGGAAATGGTCACCGACATCTTCAGGGGTTACATTCGCTCCTACAAGGAATTGCCGCTCAACCTCTATCACATACAATGGAAGTTCCGCGATGAAATCAGGCCGCGTTTCGGTACTATGCGTTCACGCGAATTTCTGATGAAGGACGCCTATTCGTTCGACCTCGATGAAGCAGGTGCCCGCGCTTCCTACAACCGGATGTTTGTCGCCTATTTACGCACGTTTGATCGGCTGGGCCTCAAAGCTATCCCGATGAGGGCAGATACAGGCCCGATTGGCGGCGACCTTAGCCATGAATTCATTATTCTGGCCGATACCGGCGAAAGCCAGGTCTTTTGTGACAAGCAATTTCTTGGAATGACCGTTCCGGGAGATGACGTCGATTTCTGGAACGATGCCGCGATGGGAGAAGTGGTGTCGAGCTGGACAAAGCCCTATGCGGCGACTGATGAAATGCATGAAGAGGCCGCCTGGGATAGCCTCAATGAAAACGAACGCCTGTCTGCGCGCGGAATTGAAGTCGGTCACATATTCTATTTCGGGACCAAATATTCAGAACCGATGAATGCAACAGTGACCGGTCCGGATGGTCGGGAAGCCCCCATTCATATGGGTTCCTACGGGATTGGACCCACTCGCCTCGTTCCTGCCTTGATAGAAGCGTTTCATGACGACAACGGAATCATCTGGCCAAAATCGGTTGCGCCTTATCAAATCGGTTTGATCAATATGAAACCTGGCGATCAGGCGGTGGATGCTGCCTGCGAAACCATATATGAGCATTTGCAAAATGCCGGGATTGATGTGCTTTATGACGATACCGATAGTCGTGCAGGCGCAAAATTTGCAACGATGGACCTGATCGGTTTGCCGACACAAATAGTTGCGGGACCGCGGGGGATTGCTAATAACGAGGTTGAACTCAAGGACCGGGCCACTGGCGAGCGTATCTCCTTATCGCCGGAAGCGGTAATAAACCGGATAACAAGTGAAATCTGAGCCTGACATGACAATTACGGCAACCGATACGTCATCTGGTGTTGATGCAGTGCGATCTCCGACTTTGCGCGCGACGAGACCCTTTTCTGCCTTCGAGCGAATGATTGCAGGTCGATACCTCCGCGCACGGCGCAAGGAAGCATTTATTTCTGTCATCGCCGGATTTTCATTCATTGGCATCATGCTCGGTGTTGCAACACTGATCATTGTCATGGCGGTTATGAACGGATTTCGCGCCGAATTGCTGGATCGCATTCTCGGCCTCAATGGTCATATGGTTGTCCAGCCAATCGATTTTGACCTGACCGACTATGATGAAGTTTCACAGCGGATAGGTGCCGTGGATGGCGTCAGCCTGTCAGTACCGCTGATCGAGCAGCCCGCGCTTGTGTCCGGCGTAGGGGCCGGCACCGGAGCGATTGTCCGGGGCATCCGACATGCCGAACTGGAACAGGTAAATTCCATCTCGGATAACGTGCTTGAGGGTACTCTGGAAAACTTCGATACGGCTGAAGGTGTCGCCATTGGGGACGGCCTTGCCCGCAAGCTTGGTCTGCGGATCGGGGATCGGTTGACGGTTATATCACCGGATGGCGATATCACCCCCTTTGGCACGACGCCAAGGGTAAAGACCTATCCGCTCAATGCAATCTTCAAGATTGGCATGAGTGAATATGATTCCACCTTTGTATTCATGCCCCTGAGCGAAGCGCAGCTGTTTTTCAACTCGGAAAACAAGGTGGGCGTTATTGAGATCTTCCTCGATGACCCGGATGCCGTTCCCGTGCTGAAGGACAAGGTGGCAGATGCAACGGCGCGTCCGCATTTCATCGTGGATTGGCGTCAGCGCAACCAGTCATTCTTCCTTGCCTTGGAAGTCGAGCGCAATGTGATGTTCATGATCCTCACACTGATAATTCTGGTGGCTGCGCTGAACATTATCTCCGGTTTGACAATGCTGGTGAAGGACAAGGGCAGGGATATCGCGATCCTGCGGACCATGGGCGCATCGCGCGGGGCAATCATGCGGATATTCATGATTACCGGTTCTGCCATTGGTGTCACCGGCACTGCGGCCGGCGTCCTCATCGGCGTATTGATTTGTACGTACATAACCGAAATCCAGCAGTTCATCGATCGCATCACAGGCGGGCAGGTATGGGATCCAACAGTTCGGTTCCTGTCGGACATTCCCGCCCAGATGGATGTTACGGAGACGCTTGCAGTCGTAGTCATGGCATTGGGATTGTCATTTCTTGCAACCTTGTTTCCGGCATGGCGTGCGGCCAGGCTCGATCCGGTCGAGGCATTGAGATATGAATGACGAACCGGATAATGTGATCCTCAAGCTCTCCCATGTGCGCCGTGTCTATAGCGAGGGCGAGCGTGACCTGGTCGTCCTGGAAAGCTGCGATTTCAGCCTGAAGCGCGGCGAGCTTGTTGCGCTCGTGGCACCATCCGGAACCGGAAAATCCACCCTGTTGCATCTGGCCGGGCTATTGGAGAAGCCCGACTCCGGCGAGGTGCATGTCTGCGGACTTGCCACCAGAGGCATGCCGGACATCAAGCGCACCGCCCTGCGGCGGGATGAAATCGGATTTGTCTATCAGTTTCACCATTTGCTGCCGGAATTCACCGCAACGGAAAACCTCGTCCTGCCTCAAATGATCCGCGGCATTTCCAAGAGTGAAGCCAAAAAACGGGCAGGGGAATTGCTGGAGTTCATGCGCATTTCCGAACGCGGTGAGCATCGTCCGGCTGAACTCTCCGGGGGAGAACAGCAGCGCGTCGCCATCGCGCGGGCGGTCGCAAATGCGCCTAATATCCTGTTGGCCGATGAGCCGACCGGAAACCTCGATCCTGACACGTCATTGCATGTCTTCCATGCGTTGGAAACGCTTGTAAGGTCTGCCGGACTTGCGGCACTGCTGGCAACTCATAACCACGACCTAGCCAGACGTGCGG
Source organism: Pseudomonadota bacterium (assembly GCA_039030215.1). Taxonomy (GTDB): domain Bacteria; phylum Pseudomonadota; class Alphaproteobacteria; order Rhizobiales; family Rhizobiaceae; genus BOKV01. The sequence goes on along the minus strand of JBCCEP010000013.1, from coordinate 2,466 downwards.
ACCGCTGCGTGACCCTGGATCACGGCCGCGTCGTAGCGCTCGACCTCTAAAAACAATCGATCAGAAGCTGCCCACTTGACAGAAGATAAAATAGAACATAAAAAGAACATATATAGAACAATAACTGAATTTATATAGAAAGAGGTGGGATAATGTTCGTTTCATTGCGTGATGTGGCATCTTTGGCAACCATGGGCATTTTTCTGACCAGCCTGTTCATGTGGGCAGACATTCTGAGAACAATAAGCTAGTTGGTTCATTGCAAATCCAGTAAAATGGCTTTTCGTTGAGCAATGATGCCGGTATTTGGGGATAATCGGGCAAAGGTGTCGAGAGTCTATTCTCGCGCCGCTTGATAACGTCTCTCCTGATGCGCACAATCAATTCCGATCCAGATTGATTCTGGAACTCGTGAATTGAGGCGCATCCGTGAAAACAGATTCAAACGTGAAAGAAAATGAACAGCCGGGTGAGGGTTTCGGACCGGGATTTGTTCATCTTCATGTTCATTCTGCCTATTCTCTGCTTGAAGGGGCATTACCGCTGGCAAGGTTGCTGGAACTTGCGGCAGCCGACGATCAGCCTGCCTTGGCGATCACGGATCGCAACAACCTGTTCGGCGCCCTTGAATTTTCGCAGAAAGCAGCCACCAAGGGAATTCAGCCGATCATGGGCACAAAGCTTGCGATCGATTTTGCTGACGGTGGAGACATCAAGGCCCGGTCCGGTTTGGCTGAGATGGGCTATCTGGTTTTGTTGGCGATGGACGAAACCGGTTATTCAAATCTGACCAAATTGGCCAGTCGAGCCCATCTGGGCCATCAGAAATCTGATGAAGAAGCCGGTAGCATCTCGGCAAACGGACCACATGTCACAGTGGCTGATCTGGCTGAGCTCAACCAGGGTCTCATTGTGTTGACCGGCGGCGTGGAAGGGCCGATCAATCTGCCTGCCGCGCTCGGTAACGAAGCTATTGCTACCAGCAGGCTTGAGGCACTGGCAAAGGTTTTTGGTGATCGGTTTTATGTTGAAATCCAAAGACATTCAGGGATTGAACCGCAAGCAAGAGCAGAAGATTTTCTGGTTTCGTCCGCCTATCGGTTAAGCCTTCCTCTGGTCGCCACCAATCAACCTTACTTCGCCGAACAATCTGATTTCGCTGCCCATGATGCATTGATTGCGATTGCCGAAGGCGTGGTGGTTGAAGCGGATAATCGCAGACGTCTGACAGCCGATCATTATTTCAAGACCAGGGCCGAAATGTTGGTACTGTTTGCCGATCTGCCTGAAGCGCTGGAAAATACGGTAGAGATTGCAAGACGTTGTCACTTCCGTGCGCTTACCCATGATCCGATCCTGCCTCGATTTACCGGGGAAACCGGTGATCCGGATGCAGCACAGGCCGCAGAGGCAGCAGAATTGTCACGTCAGGCCAGGGAAGGGCTTGCCGAACGACTGAAGGTCTTCGGCATGGCAGCCGGATATGAGGAATCCGATTACGAAGCGCGATTGGAGCTCGAACTCTCGATCATTTCGCAGATGGGCTTCCCGGGATACTTCCTGATTGTTGCCGACTTTATCAAATGGGCCAAGGCACGCGATATCCCGGTCGGGCCGGGCAGGGGATCCGGTGCCGGTTCGCTCGTCGCATGGGCACTGACAATTACCGATATTGATCCGATGCGTTTTTCCCTGCTGTTTGAGCGCTTTCTCAACCCCGAACGCGTTTCAATGCCGGATTTTGACATTGATTTCTGTCAGGACCGGCGCGACGAAGTCATCCGCTATGTCCAGCAGAAATATGGACGTGATCAAGTCGCGCAGATTATCACTTTCGGAACCTTGCAGGCGCGCGCAGTATTGCGGGATGTCGGCCGCGTTTTGCAGATGCCCTATGGCCAGGTAGACCGCTTGGCAAAACAAGTGCCATCCAATCCGGCCAATCCTGTCACCTTGAGACAGGCAATTGACGACGAACCGCGCCTTCAGGAGGCAGCGCGGGACGAGGACATCGTCCAGCGCCTTTTTGATATTTCAACCCGGTTGGAAGGGTTGTATCGGCACGCTTCAACCCACGCTGCAGGCATCGTAATCGGTGACCGCCCGCTGCAACAACTCGTGCCGCTTTATCGCGATCCGCGGTCGGAAATGCCGGTCACACAATACTCGATGAAATGGGCCGAAGCAGCAGGGCTGGTAAAGTTTGATTTTCTCGGCCTGAAAACGCTGACCGTGCTGGACAGGGCGGTTAAGTTCGTGGCCGAGAGAAACATCGAGGTAGACCTTGCGACGCTGCCGCTGGATGATCCCGGCACTTATGAAATGTTGACGCGAGGCGAGACTGTCGGCGTGTTCCAGTTGGAAAGCATGGGCATGCGCAAGGCGTTGATCGGCATGAAACCCGATCGCTTTGAAGACATCATTGCGCTGGTCGCCCTCTACCGGCCGGGCCCGATGGACAACATT
>JBCCEP010000012.1:0-23886 GCA_039030215.1 Pseudomonadota bacterium | reverse complement strand
GTCGTTTCTGGCAAAGCCATTGGATATCTTGAATTAACCGATCACTCAAATTTTCCTTTACGTCCTTAACGGGCTGAAAGACACAGACTTAGGTGAAAAACACCCGAAACGATCAACGAGGAAGAATTACCGACTGACAGTCGTGACCTGGTTGCCGAAAAGAAGTAAAGACAGACCGCGCCGGCTGACCCGGCCAACTCCAAGCGCACCAATTCCTGTTAAACAACAGGCCAATTTCAATCCGGGAAACTCTTCATGAAACGACTGGTTAACGCCTTCCTCAACTCGCTTTCTGCGTTGAAATTTGGTTTCACAAGCGAAAACGCGCTGCGCGAAGAATTGATTTTGTTGATCCTTTCGCTGCCACTTGCGCCTCTACTTACACAAGACCCTTGGACGCTGGTCGCCTTGTGGGGTTCGTTATTGCTGGTGTTATCCGTGGAGTTCCTCAACACCGGTGTCGAGAAGCTGGCAGACCGGGTGACAACAGATCGGGACGATCTGATCAAGATCGCCAAGGATTGCGGTTCTGCAGCGGTGCTGATGTCGCTTGTCATTGCCGCCATGATCTGGGGTCTTGTCGCGGCGGAATGGCTCGGAATTGCCTAGGCCCAACCGTTGTTCGCTATCATCTGCCGATCAGGTGAATGCCTGGATACCCGTGATGGAACGACCGAGAATGAGCGCATGCACGTCATGCGTTCCCTCATAGGTATTCACCGTTTCCAGATTGGCCGTGTGACGCATGACATGATATTCCTGGCTAATTCCATTGCCCCCAAGCATATCACGGGCGGTACGGGCAATATCCAGCGCCTTTCCGCAATTGTTCCGCTTCAACAGACTAATCGCTTCGGCAGCCAGTTCACCGGTTTCGATCAAACGTCCAGCGCGCAGGCTGCCGCCCAGGCCAAGTGCAATCTCGGTTGCCATATCGGCAAGCTTCTTCTGGACAAGCTGATTGGCAGCAAGCGGGCGGCCGAACTGCTTGCGATCCAGCGTGTATTCCCGCGCTCGATGCATGCAGTCTTCAGCAGCGCCCATGCTTCCCCAGGTTATTCCGTAGCGTGCGCGGTTGAGGCACCCGAACGGTCCCTTCAGCCCCTCAACATTCGGCAGCAAATTCTCCTCGGGCACGAGCACCGAATCCATTGCGATTTCGCCGGTGATGGAAGTGCGAAGGCTTAATTTTCCCTCGATCTTCGGCGTCGACAGCCCTTTCATCCCCTTTTCCAGAACAAAGCCGCGTATCTTGCCATCATGGGCATCCGATTTTGCCCAGACCACGAGAACATCGGCAATCGGGGCATTTGAAATCCATGTCTTGGAGCCGCTGAGCCGGTAACCGTCATCTACTTTCTGCGCCCGACTCTTCATGCCGCCAGGGTCCGACCCTGCATCAGGCTCGGTCAAACCGAAACAACCGATGGTTTCTCCCGAGGCCAGCCCGGGCAGATATTTTTCGCGCTGTTCCTGGGATCCATAGGCATAGATTGGATACATGACCAGTGAAGATTGAACACTCATCATCGAGCGGTAGCCGGAGTCGACGCGCTCGATCTCGCGGGCTATCAGACCATAGGCAACATAGCTTGCTTCCGAGCCACCATAGGCCTCGGGCGTGGTGCAGCCAAGCAGGCCCAATTCGCCCATCTCCCGGAAAATCTCCTGATCAATCCGTTCTTCGGCATAGGCGCTGATGACGCGTGGCAGCAATTTGGACTGGGCGTAATCACGCGCTGTATCCCGAATCAAGACTTCTTCGGACGACAGCTCTCCGGCCAATAGCAGCGGATCCTCCCAATCAAAGTGACCCAGCGCTGGCCGCGATTTCGGCGGGAGTTGTTCAATATTCATGTGATCATCTTTCTGTTGGCGCACGGTCCTGATCTAGTAGGTGGCCCTGCCGCCTGAAATATCAAAAACCCCGCCTGTGGTGAAACTGTTTTCCCGGCTTGCAAGCCAGGTCACCAGGTTTGCAATTTCCTCGACCTCAACAAATCGACCGCGCGGAATTTTCGATAGCATATAGTCAATATGTTCCTGTTTCATCTGGTCGAAAATTCGGGTCCTTGCGGCCGCTGGGGTGATGCAGTTTACGGCAATGTCGATATCGGCCAATTCCTTGCCAAGCGATTTTGTAAATCCGATCACACCCGCCTTGGAGGCTGAATAGGCAGAAGCATTGGGATTGCCTTCCTTGCCGGCAACCGAGGCGATGTTGACGATACGCCCATAGCCATTCGCTTTCATGTAGGGCACGACGCTTCTGTTCGTGTTGAAAGTCCCGGTAAGATTGATTTCGATTACCCGTGCCCATTCATCCGGCGGATAGTCTTCAACCGGAGCATTGGCTCCTGCGATACCCGCCGAATTGACGAGCACCGATATCTTGCCGAACTCGCTGTTGACCTGATCAGTCGCCTGTTCGAGTTGTCCGAGCTGTGAAATATCGACCTTGCAGGTCATGGTGCCGGCGCCGATCTCCTTGCCGGCATCCGCGAGCAATTCCTCGCTCAAATCCCAGATACATATCTTCGCGCCACTGGCGGCGAGTCGCTTAGCGACGGCAAAACCGATTCCCTGCGCGCCACCAGTTACAATGGCCACTTCGCCCGAAAGATCATATTGGTTCATATGCGAATGTCCTGCATGTCGTTTGCGTCATCAAGGTCGGTAAACCGAATATTCCGGTTATTTATCAGCCTTGACCTTCTGGCGCTGAGTGCCAAGTCCTTCAATGCCGAGCTCCATCACGTCGCCATCTCTAAGATATACCGGGTTTGGCTTCATGCCCATGCCGACGCCCGGTGGGGTTCCGGTGGAGATGACGTCGCCGGGATGAAGAGTAAAATGTGACGAAAGATGCGAAACGATCTGCGCCACATTGAAAATCATCGTTGAAGTATTTCCGGTCTGCATGCGTTTGCCATTGACATCCAGATACATGGAAAGGTTCTGCGGATCCTTGACTTCGTCGCGTGTTACCAGCCATGGCCCGGTGGGGCCAAATGTGTCGCAGGATTTTCCCTTGGTCCATTGACCCGAGCGCTTTGTCTGGAAATGCCTTTCGGAAATGTCATTCAGAACGCAGTATCCCGCAACATATTTCAACGCGTCTTTTTCCTCGACGTATTTGGCTTTGCGTCCAATCACAACGCCCAACTCCACCTCCCAGTCGGAAGCCTCTGAGTCGCGCGGCAGTCTGACAGTGTCATTGGGTCCGACGATTGCCGAATTTGCCTTCATGAACAGTATGGGATGGTCTGGAATGGGAAGGTTGGATTCCGCGGCATGGTCCTCATAGTTGAGGCCGATACACATGAATTTGCCGATATCACCTACGCAAGGACCGAGACGCGGCTTGCCCTTAACCAATGGCAATTTGGACGGGTCAAGCTTGCGCAAGGCTGCAAGCGAAGAGGACGACAGGGTCGTTCCGTTGATGTCGTCAACTTGTCCGGACAGATCACGTAGTTTGCCGTCCCCATCAATCATGCCGGGTTTTTCAGCGCCCGACTTTCCGTATCTAACCAGTTTCATAGATTGTACAGCCTTCCTGAATTTAACTTATCCTGGGTAATCGAGATATTGATTTTCGTTTGTTCAGCCACTCCATCCGCCATCAATTACGCAGGTCTGGCCGGTTGTAAATGCGCTTTCTTCAGATGCGAGATATACGACGAGTGCTGCTATTTCTTCCGGTGTGCCCATTCTGCCCATTGGCTGGCGTGCGATGTATTTCTTCTTTTCGGTTTCATAGTCGCCACCTGCCCGCATCCGGTCATGCATGGACGGGCTATCAATCGTCCCGGGGCAGATTGCATTACATCTGACACCGGTGGTGATGTAGTCACGCGCTACCGATTTGGTCATGCCAATAACCGCAGCCTTTGTTGTTCCATAGATGAAGCGGTTCGGCGCGCCGATAATGCTGGAGGCCGCTGACGACATGTTGATTATCGAACCATATCCGCGATCAAGCATTCCCGGCAGGGCAGCGCGGATCGTACGAAACATCGAGCGTACATTGAGATCGAACGCAAAATCCCAATCCTCGTCGGTACATTGCAGTACCGTATTGGTGTGAACATAGCCTGCGCAATTAAACAGGATGTCAGGATCAGCCTGCGCCACTCCCTTTCGGATGTCATCTTCGTTACATGCATCCAATATTAAGGTTTCGATATTCGAATGCCCCAGCTGCGCCAGTTCCCCAAGAGCAGACTCATTGATGTCTGTCGCGAGTACTGTTGCACCTTCAGCTGCCATCGCGATCGCACTTGCCCGGCCAATTCCCTGGCCGGCTGCGGTCACAAGTGCCCGCTTGTCTGCCAGCCTGGGTTTTGTTGTCATGGAATTCTCCTGCCCGAATGAACGGATAGTAATGCTGTGATTTTCATTATTTTACAATCACCTAAAATTGCGCCAAATAATCACGGTAGTATTACAATTTTCCGGCTGAGGTTGCAGCTGGCGGCTGAATCTGCACATTGGCCACAGGAATTCATTTCGCTGGCACATTTCCGTATGCTGCAATAAGCTGGTAGGCCCGAGCAATATTACCGCGCCTATGACAGGGAGAAGACGTGGATAATTTCATAAGACTTGATGCTTCCGACAATGTCGTGACAGCAACACGCCCCCTTGAAGCTGGAGTTTCCGTTGAAAATGTAGTGACGACCTCAATGATTCCGCGCGGCCATAAATTGGCAGCAAGCCCGATCAGCGCCGGTCAGCCAATTCGAAAATACGCCCAGATAATCGGTTATGCCGAAAACGATATCGCTCCGGGCGATCACATTCACACGCATAATATCGAATTTCGAAACACCGAAATGGATTATGAATTCTCGACCGATCTTCGGCCGGTCGAGATGGTCAACCCGGCAAATCGCGATACCTTCATGGGTTACCGGCGAAAAAACGGTAGTGTCGGGACCCGTAACTATGTTGCGGTTCTAACGTCGGTTAATTGTTCCGCAACTGCTGCAAGGATGATCGCATCGGCGTTCGGCCCGGAGGAACTCGCGCAATATCCCAATGTCGACGGCGTGGTCGCATTTGTTCACGGAACCGGATGCGGCATGGCCGGCGACGGGGACGGGTTCGAAGCATTACAGCGAGTGATGTGGGGTTATGCACGCCATCCCAATCATGCCGGGGTGGTGATGGTGGGTCTTGGTTGCGAGATGAACCAGATCGACTGGCTGTTGGAAAGCTTCGGCCTTGAAGCCGGTCCATTGTTTCAAACGATGAATATCCAGGATGTTGCAGGCCTGAGAAGGACCATCGAACTGGGTATCGAGAAGGTTCGGGCGATGCTGCCGATCGCCAATGAGGCGCGGCGCGAACCCTGCCCGGTTTCCGAATTGACCGTTGCGCTGCAATGCGGCGGATCGGATGCCTGGTCGGGAATTTCCGCCAATCCGGCACTTGGCCATGCTTGCGATTTGCTGGTGGCACAGGGTGGAACCGGCGTGCTTGCCGAAACGCCCGAAATCTACGGCGCGGAGCATCTACTGACCCGGCGCGCCAAGGATACAAAAACCGGGGAAAAGCTGGTCGAGCTTATCCGCTGGTGGGAAGATTATACCGAGCGCAACAAGGGGTCGATGGACAATAATCCCAGCCCGGGCAACAAGAAGGGTGGGTTGACCACCATTCTGGAGAAATCGCTTGGCGCAGCAGCCAAGGGAGGCACCACACCGCTCAATGGTGTCTACAAATATGGAGAGCAAGTCATCGAAAAGGGCTTCACCTTCATGGATTCTCCCGGCTATGACCCGGCATCCGTTACCGGTCAGATTGCGTCGGGCTGCAATCTGGTTGCCTTTACAACCGGACGCGGTTCGGCGTTTGGTTCCAAGCCTGCCCCTTGCATCAAGATCGCCACGAATACGCAGATGTATGAGCGCATGCGCGAGGATATGGACATCAACGCCGGCGCAATGCTGACCGATGGCGTGAGCCTTGAGCGAAAAGGCCGGGAGATTTATGAACTCCTGCTGCGCGTGGCGTCCGGAGAAAAATCCAAATCGGAAGGTCAGGGCCTGGGCGACTACGAATTTGTTCCCTGGCAAATCGGCGCAACGATGTAATCCCAAAAAATTCGACGCTTCTAAACTGCATTCCTCATACCTCTTGACATAATACCTTTTGGTGTTATTTTAAATGATACCAAAAGGTATTATATAGAGGTAGCGATGCAATGACTTTTACCGGCCAATCAATAATGCACTCGGCAGAGCAAGGCGCCTTCCGGGCGCTCGCAGACCCGACCCGACGGCAGATTCTAGTACACCTTGCGCAATCAGAAATGACAATCGGAGAAGTCTGCGACCGGTTCGATATTACCCGCGGCGCGGTGAAGAAGCATCTGGTCATCCTCGAAGAAGGCAATCTCATCTCTGTTCATCCGAAAGGACGCGAGCGGATAAACCGGCTCGAACCCATGGCCCTGAAAACGGTTGCCGACTGGCTCGAATATTTCAGCCACTTCTGGGACTCCAAACTTGGCAACCTCAAGAGCGCGATCGAATCCAATCCAAAATCATCAAAGGAAAACGAAAATGGCTGACACCACCATCAACAAGTCCATCTTTGTTGCTGCTCCACGCGAAACAGTCTGGGCCTATCTTACAGAGAAGGAGAAACTGGCCGAATGGTTCCATCCGGCGCCGAGCGATCTTTCCGAAGGTGAGGATTACGCCTTGGTCAAGATCCTGGATGACGGCGCGACCGACAAATTGTGCTGGGGTACGGTTCTGAAGATGGATCCGCCATCCCACATGGTCTGGAGCTTCACCGTAAAGCCGCTAAATGGAGCGATGACGACCGTCACCTGGCAACTCGAAGAAGTGAATGGTGGTACCAAGCTGACGCTCGTGCATGAAGGCATCGAAGCGGCAGCCGGAGAAAGTGCCTGGGGAATGCTGAGCGCACTTGATGCAGGCTGGGACGAGCATTTTGCCCGCCTGCGCACCAGCGCCGCACAATAAAGACATCCGTTGGCTGCCGTTGCCGAGTGTACGGCAACGGTGCTTTTCCGTCAGGCCTGAAGTTCGCCGAGAATTTCCTCGATAATCGCGAAACCGCTTCCCCAACCCTTATCCATCCCGGCCATCATGTTGGCAAAACAGGCAATTTCGGCGTCGCTTGCGTCCATCGGCGTCTGGGTAAGCCTCACTCTGGTCTTTCCGGCTTGCTCCTCGAAAGTAACGACCGTCAGCAAGACCTTGGGCCAGTCCGGCATCATCGGGTTGGTAGCGATGTTCCAGTCCTTGTCGGTTGAGGAATGATGCCAGACGATTTTCTTCTCCGGCACAACCTCGACAAACGCCATTTTGCTCAAGTCCGAATTTTCACCCCATTTCATCTCGTTGCGCCAGACGCCGCCGGGCCTGAGGTCATATTCATGGATGATGGTTTCGACGCCAGGGCCATACCATCGCGACAGTAATTCCGGATCGGTCCAGGCACGCCATACCAATGGCAGCGGAGCGTCAAACACCCGGTCGATAACATATTCCGGCAGGTCAGCCATTATCAGTATCCTTTAATTCAGATTGTTTTAGTTGAGTGAGTAATCCATCGAGTTGTTCGAAACTGGTTTCCCAAAATTCGCTGAATTCATTAAGCCAGTCGACGGCGGCAGACATGGGCTCTGCCTTCAATCGGGCCGGGCGGCGCTGCTCATCGATGCCGCGCTCAATCAGGCCGGCTCTTTCGAGAACTTTCAGATGTCTCGATACTGCCGGCTGGCTGATCTCAAAGGGTTCGGCAATCTCATTGACGCTGGCCTCGCCATCGCTCAGGCGCAAGAGAATTGCCCTTCGGGTCGGATCGGCCAATGCCGAGAAAACTGCGTCCAGACTGGCAGAATCTGTATTATAACCACTTTGTTCCATAACATATTAGTTATATAAATAGTTCTGGGAGTCAAGCGGTGTGCTATGTTCGCTCGCCAATGCTATGAATTTCAGGAAAATCATGTTGAGAGGGCAAATCCTACCCATGGATATCCGGACGGAAACAGGTGTCGAGGCGCAACAGATTTCCGCACAGGTGGAGCGCGAATTGCTGTCGGCATTGGGAGATGCAAACCAACAGGCGGTTAATTCGAGCATCGTGCTGTCAGCGCGGGACGATTCCGGCAAGCTGATCGGCGGTATTACCGCGTCTACTTCCTATGGCTGGCTGTTGATCAAGACGCTTTGGGTCCGGGACGAGCATCGTGGAGCCGGTATCGGGCGCCTTCTGGTCGAGAAAATGCAAGATTGCGGGAAAGATGCTGATTGCCACGCCGCCTGGCTGGATACTTCAAACCTGGACGCCAAGTATTTCTACGCCCGACTTGGTTACGAAGTATTCGGGACCTTGGAAAATATAGAGGGGCAGTTTCCAGCGGGTCACAAGCGCTGGTTCATGAAGAAAAACTTATGAATTCCCGGCTAACACATTAAGTGCTGTTTCAAAAAAATCCTCATCGCCAAAGTTTCCGGATTTCAGCGCAATGGCCAAGTCTCTTCCATCGACAGCCATTGCCGGGACACCTGCCGTAATCCTGGTCCCTACCGTCATGTGGCGAATGTTCAAGCCATCAACGATTGCACCGGACGTCTCGCCACCGGCGGAGACGATGCGGGTAATACCCCGTTTCTCGAGTTCACCCGCCAGTTCACCAAACAACGTTTCGATCTTGTTGGCGATCTTGTCCTTTCCAAACTGCTTCTGCGCTTTCCTGACAATCTCGGGCTCTGCCGAGGAATAGACCAGCGGCGCCTCGCAATCCTGGGTCATAACCCAGTCTGCGACCATCATTACATTTTGGCTTCCTTCCATGATTTCTTCGGCCCTCAATTCGAGCGCCGGTGCATGGTTCCTGAATTTGGAAATCTGGTTCCGGGTTGCGATGGAGCACGATCCCGACAAAACAACGCCTCCGCCCGAGACACCCGACCATCGCGGGCTTGCGGGGCTGTGGCCAAAATTCCGGGGTAATCCAAGTGCAATGCCCGATCCGCCCACCAGCAGTTTTTGCCCGGCGGCCGCCTTGCCTATCGCGTATAGGTCCTGATCCCTGACCGCATCGGTCACCAGCATCGCTTGGTCGCCAGCAAGTTCTGCCATGATCGCCCGTGCGCCGGCAAAAACCTTGTCAGCAGCAATGTGCCCAACCTTCCAGCTGGTCTGCCTTGCCAGTACACGGCGCAGATCTGGATCGGTCATCGGTGTTAGCGGATGATTTTCCATTCCGCTTTCATTCAGCAGACGATCACCGACAAACAAATGACCTTGATAGATGCTCCGGCCATTTTCGGGAAATGCCGGGCAGACGATCACCCTTGTTTCCCCAAGACGTTCCGCCAGTGCCTCGGCGACCTGGCCGATATTGCCCTCATCCGTCGAATCGAAGGTCGAACAAACCTTGAATACAATCTGCTCACATCCTTGGGAAAGCAGCCAATGGCAAGCGGCCAGAGACTGCGAGATCGCCATTTCGAGCGGCGCGGTGCGCGATTTCAGGGAGACGACGCCAGCATCGCAGTCGACGCTGGCTTCAGGGGTGCCAACAAGCTGCATTGTTTTCATGCCGCCTTCGGCAAGTGTCAGCGCGATATCGGAAGCGCCTGTGAAATCGTCAGCTATGACACCCAGTTTCAATAAGGAAACTCCCCTATCGGCCCGGTATCGAGACGTACTGCAAAGTCAGGCCCGGCGCGTTCAAACAGTTTCATAACGAGCGGGTCATGTCCGGGAATAACGAGCCGCTTGTCGCTGGCAAGCTCAATTACTCTGTCGAACCCAACAAGCATGTCCTCCAGATCAACCACGATCGGAAATGGTTTTTTCAGAAATGCATTCTCGTAGTAATGGGCAGCATCCGAGGCCAAGCACAACCAACCGGAAGCGGTTCTTACCCGAACCGCCTGCAGGCCGCGCGAATGACCGCCAATGCAATGGACGGTCACGCCATCGGCGACCTGACCATCCCCGTCATGGAAGATTACCCGGCCGGAATATACGCGATGAACCATCTGGCAGACATGCTCTGCCGAAAATGGCATGCGTAAGGTTTCGTGGCACATGCATGGGCCGGTCGCAAAGGCCATTTCTGCGGCTTGTAAATGGATCGTGGCATTCGGAAATTGTGCCAGGCCACCGGCATGATCGTAGTGGAGATGGGTGATGATCAGCTGGGTGACTGTCTCGGCATTGATACCGATCTCGCGCAATACTTCGGAGGGCTCGCGCAGAATCGGCCGATCCCGTTTCTTTGCCTCCGGCATATCATAGCCGCTATCGACCACGATGACCTCATCGCCTGACTTCAATACCCAGATGAAATAGTCGATTGGATGGGGTGCATCGTGGTTGTCATCGAAAATGAAACTGTCGGTCCGCGCCCTGCCGGGACGATCAGCATATTTGAGCGCATATACCTCCCAGATCATTGTTCCACCTTTTCGAATGTCTTGACGTGCTTGGTCGCAATCATTGGCGCGGTTGCGGTATCGAATGTCTTGTAATGCGGCATGGTCAAATGGACATCAAAAGCGGCCCTTGTCTCATAGAGTTCATAGAGGAAGACTTCGCCCGGCCTACCGGGATCGGTACAAACATCGAATTGATGGCAACCTGCCTCGTCGCGCAAAGAGGCACGCGCATTTTCCAGCATCAACGGCATGAATTGCGCTAAAGCCTCGGGCTTGATGTCAAAACTGACGACAACTGCATACATATGAAATTCCTCAACATCGCATATCAGCGAACCAGATGGACCATGCCCATTGAAACAACCGGCACATAGGTGACCAGCAATAATGCGCTGATCGCCGCCAGATATAATAGGCCCATTTTTCGTGCGATGGACAAGACACCTACGCCAGATATTCGCGAAGCGACATAAAGCGTGGCCCCGACCGGCGGGGTGAACAGACCAACGGCCACGTTACACGTCATGATGACACCGAGATGGACCGGGTCGACACCAAATGTCTGAGCAGTCGGCAGGAACAAGGGCGCCGTCAGCAGGATTGCCGGGACCGGATCGAGAACCAGTCCCAGTATGAGCATGACGATATTGACGAGGAGCAGAAACACCCAGGGACTGGACGACATATCCTGTACAAACGAAACCAAAATCTGCGGCATTTGTTCGAGCGTGATCAGCCAGCCAAGGACGGAAGTTGCGCCAATTACCACCATTACCGTGGCGCTGGTCACAAAAGCATCGATCATCAGCCGCGGCAGATCGCGAATCTTGAAATCGCGATAGACGAAAATCGTCACCACCAGGCCATAGACAACTGCCAGTGCGGCAGCCTCGGTTGGTGTTACCCAGCCAGAAAATATACCACCCAGAATCAGGATCGGCATGAACAATGCCGGTGCAGTGCCGATAAATGAGGACCAAAGCTCCTCGGCACTGGTCGTACGCCCGCCGGGATCACAACCAGTCGACTTGCCCACCCAGTAGCAGACTGCCATGAATGCCGCACCGAACAGGATGCCCGGCACCATTCCCGCCAGAAAAAGATCGGCGACCGAAACATTGCCGACAAAACCGTAAATCAGCATCGGGATTGATGGCGGTATGATAATGCCGATCGTGCCAGCCGCGGCTACGAGACCCGCGGCAAAGGCCTTGTTGTAACGCTCCTTAGCCATGTTCTTGATCATGACGGAGCCAATTGCCGCACTATCTGCGATGGCAGAACCGGATATGCCGCCGAAGATCATCGACGCGCCGACAACGACCATTCCCAATCCGCCGGGCATGAAGCCAAAGGCGGCACGGGCAAAGGCAATTATCCGCATGCCAACACCGCCCCGGCTCATGAGCTCACCAGCGACGATGAACAGGGGGATTGCCAGGAAGTGATTAGGCTCTACCCCGCCGATAAAATTCAGATATAGCGCCTGAAGCGGATAGCCGAGATCAAAGACAATGATGGGTAATACGGCTGTGAGCAGGATCGCCCAGACCAGCGGAACGCCAAGGAATACCGTTACCAAAAAGACGAAAACAACGAAGAGCAGGATCACGATGCCGCCTCCGGATCTGGACCGTCATTCCTGTGGGAATTGGCACCAGGATTGTTGAAGTCGTAGATGGAGTTGAAGGCATGAAAGATCAGCGAAATGGCCATGCCTACCGGCATCGAAGCGTAGAGAAAGCCGACTGGCCAGTAGAGCACCGTCGTGCGCTGTGCCCAGGTATGGCTTGAAATGGAATAGCCGGTCACGATCAGACTGATCAGCATTACTGCAATGACCAGGTTAATTGTGACTGCGAGCCAATACTGGGTATTGACCGGAAAAATCGATTCTGCGATTTCGCTGACCCGCATGTGGACGCCCCGAGCAATTGCGGCAGCGCAGCCAAGAAAGGTGCTCCACAATAGAAAGAACGCCGTGACTTCAAGCGACCAAGCCAAATCGAAGCCGGCAGCGCCCCTCAAGGTCGCGTTGATAAATACGAGCGTGACAATCGAGATGCCGAAGACCGCCAGGCATAGATCGACGGCCATACTCAGCCAGCGCAAGGGAAGCGGATAGTGTGGCCGGTAGTCCATTCTTGTTTTCCGTGACCAGGATTGCAGATTTTCTGATGGCCGGCATGCATGATGCCGGCCACCAATTCTTGATCCGACTGATCAGTTGGAGGGCATGGCCTCGCGGATTTTTGCAGCATCCGCCAAAACCTTGTCTACCGCCTCGGCACCGTAGACGCCACGCGCCTTGTCGTAGACGGAGGCTACCGCGTCGCGGAACGGGCCAATAGTAGGTACTGCAACGGTCGCGCCTGCTGCTTCCATCTCCTCGAGCTGGCTATTAACCGAGCTCTTTACCAGTTCCCGGCTGAAGCTTGCCGATTCGGCTGCGGCCTTTTGAACGGCTGCCTTGTCTTCGTCCGAGAATGACTGCCAGGTCTTTTCAGAAACGGTCAGCGGAAGCGGACTGTAGACATGGCGGGTAAGGGTAATGTTCGGTGCTACTTCATAGAATCGAAGCGACTTGATCGTGTCGACGGGGTTTTCCTGACCATCGACGGTTCCCTGCTGAATTGCCAGATAGACGTCGGTTATCGGCATGACCACGGTCTGGAAGCCGATTGCCTCCATCGTCCAGCGAATCATGTCATTGGGGAAAACCCGCATCTTTCTACCAACAGCATCATCCGGTGAAGCAAGCGGCATCTTGGTCGTGAAGCTGCGGAACCCCGCCTCCCAGGTCGACAGGACGCGGAAACCAACTTCCGGCAGTTTGTCGAATTCGCCCTGAAGCCAATCGGAATTATCATAGAATTGCCAGCCCTGTTCATAGCTGTCGACCAGAAATGGCATGGCTGTCAGGTTCAGGCTGGTCAGGTGCGTGGCGTAGGAACCGGTAGCAGATACGGTAAAGTCAACCCCACCCAGCTGAAGCTGTTCAATTGCCTTGGGATCGTTGGCCAGCTGGCCGGCAGGAAAAATCCGGACTTCGTATCTACCATCGGTATATTCGGCCACTTTCTCTGCAAAGACTTCCGCTGCAGCCTGACGAGACCCGCCGGGATTATCGGTATGGCTGAATTTCAGAACGGTCTGGGCCTGAGCCAATGCCACCGTCAGACCAAGAACGGCCGCCGATGCCGCAAGTGTCCTCAAAAGCTGTTTCATTAGTGTATCCTCCAATAAATTCATTATTGCAATTATTTTACGTATACATTAATAAATTCATTGTCAATTCACATATTGCACTTCCAATGGGCCGCAAGCCGGTACACAATCGGCAAGACGTGAAATTATCGAGGATCAAATATGGCAAAGGCGTTTGAAATCGCGGTTTTTGAAGGTGACGGCATCGGGCCGGAAATTACGGCACCCGTTGTGGAGACGCTGGCCATGCTTGCGGGGCGCAGCGCCGAATATTCGCTTTCTTTTGTGAGCGCGGAAGCAGGCGCCGGTCATTATGCAAAGACAGGAGAGGCGCTACCTGCCGAATCACTGGAAATTGCAAGGCGCGCTGATGCGATATTGCTTTCGGCCATGGGAATTCCTTCCATCCGGTATGAGGACGGAACCGAGATTGCTCCACAAATAGACCTTCGTACCGAGCTTGATCTTTATGCCGGTGTTCGTCCTGTGCGGATTGTTCCCGGTCAGCCAACTCCTCTGAACCTACCGGATGATCAAGGGGTCGATTTCGTACTTGTCAGAGAAAGTACTGAAGGCCTGTTCCACTCCAAGGACCGGGGCGAGGTTACGCGTGACGAAGCGCGGGAGACCATGTTGATTACCCGAGAAACCAGCGAGAAACTCTTCCGTTTTTCCTTTGATCTGGCCAAGCGGCGAAAAAATGCGGGAATCGGACCAGGCAAGGTTACCTGTATCGACAAGGCAAATGTTTTTCGTGCCTTTGCGTTTTTTCGCGGCGTGTTTGATGAGCAGGCCGGTAAATTCCCCGACATCGCGGCGGATCATGCCTATGTTGATGCAGCAGCACTCTGGATGGTGCAGAAGCCCTGGATATTTGATGTCATGGTCACGGAGAACATGTTTGGTGACATCCTGTCAGATCTTGGCGCTGGCCTGATGGGTGGACTGGGCATGGCGCCTTCTGCCGATATCGGGGACAGCCACGCGGTGTTTCAGCCTTGCCATGGCTCAGCGCCCGATATTGCCGGTCAGGGAATTGCCAATCCGTTTGCAATGTTCCTCTCTGGCGCCATGATGCTCGACTGGCTTGGCGAGCGGCATCAAGTGGCTGGCATGGCAAGGGACGCCCAGATGCTGCGTGATGCCGTCTTTGATGTGGTCAGCCGTGCACGGTGGACGACCAGGGACATTGGTGGTGACGCGACCACGAAGGAGGCGTCAAGTGCCGTAATGGATGCCTTTGCCGTGGTGTCATGAATTCAGATCCGGTGCGTGTTGCCTGCCTGGGTGCGGGATACTTCAGCCAGTTTCATCGCGAAGCCTGGCAGCGAATTGACGGAGCGCAACTCATCGGCGTTTCCGACCGGAATTTGGAGGCCGCCCAGCAGACGGGCGTTACCGCATATGCCGATATTCTGCAGATGGTCGAGGCCGAGCGCCCCGATTTGCTGGATATTATCACGCCGCCGCCCACGCATCTCCCGGCGATCAGACTAGCGATCGAAAGCGGTGTTGGTGCGATTGTCTGCCAAAAGCCGTTTTGCAGTTCACTTGATGAAGCGCGTCTTGCCGTTGATCTTGCGAAAGGCGCTGGCGTGCGCCTTGTTGTTCATGAAAATTTCCGTTTCCAACCCTGGTACCGCAAAATGGCCGATGTGATTGCATCCGGCGATCTCGGGGATATTCACCAGTTGAGCTTCAGGATGCGGACTGGCGATGGGCAGGGCCCTGATGCCTATCTGGCCCGACAGCCCTATTTCCAGAAGATGAAACGATTTCTGGTTCATGAGACCGCTGTTCACTGGATCGATGTCTTTCGATTTCTGCTAGGGCCGGTCGGCGCCGTCTATGCGGATTTGCGCAAGATGAACCCGGCAATCGAAGGCGAAGATGCAGGCTATATCATCTTTGAGATGACCAATAATCGCCGTGCGCTATTTGACGGTAACCGCCTTCTTGACCATGCTTCGCAAAATACCAGGCTCACATTCGGCGAGGCCCTGGTGGAAGGCACCGCAGCTACTCTGGAATTGAAAGGAAATGGCGCAATATTCTTCAGGAAGTTTGGAGAAATGGAACAGCAGACGATCCTGGAACCCAGGCAATGGCCCGGATTTGCAGGCGACTGTGTCCATGCGCTCCAGGCTCATGTGGTTTCGGCTTTGCGGAACGGAAGTGAAATCGAGAATGAAGCAAGTGAGTATTTGCGGGTCATTGAAATAGAAGAGGCGATTTATCGCTCTGCCGCGACCGGGCAAAAGCAGGAGATTTAAGGCGTGATACAGGAATTGAAGGTCAAATCGCAAAGTATCAAGGCGGTTGAGGGCATACGTGATTTGATATTCTCCGGCGAATTGCCGGCCGGATCCGACCATCTGGAATCAGAACTTGCAGAACGGCTTGGCATGTCTCGCACGCCCGTGCGCGAAGCGACGCTTGTACTTGAGGCACAGGGGCTGCTGGAAGTCCGCCCGCGGCGCGGCGTTCGCGTTTCTGCCTTAACCGTCACCGATATGCACGAAATTTACGAGGTACTGACCGAACTGGAGAGCCTGGCGGCCTTTCGGGCGGCGGAGGCGCGTTATTCCAAGGACCAGCTTTCCGGTCTTGCCGACAGTATCAAGGAGATGGATGCAAGCCTGAAGGAAAATGACCGCGAAAGATGGGCGAGGGCTGACGCCGCTTTTCACGATGAGCTTGTTCGGCTCGGCGGAAACGGCCGGATCCTCGCAATCGTATCAAACTTCAATGATCAGGTCAGGCGTGCTCGTGCAATCACCCTGCATATGCGCCCGATGCCGACAAAATCCAACAAGGACCACCGCGCCCTTTATGAGGCGATCTTGCGTGGTGACGCGGAATCGGCCCGAAAACTGCACTGGCGCCATCGGACCGAAGCGCGGGAACTGTTGACCGAACTTTTGGAGAAAAACGGTCTGCGCAGAGTGTAATTCTGCCTATAGTTCCCGAAGAAATTCCAGCACCATGGCAGCAGTCCAGGTAAAACGGCTGCCGCCGCAAGGCTCGCCGTCAATCGGATCATAATATTCGGCAAATCCGCTTTCCAAAATCAGATCCAGGCTTGAAGAGACAATCCGGTTTGCGGTCTCGGTCTGTTCTGCCCGGATCAATCCGTCGGCAATCATGTAGTTCACAATAAGCCAGGCGGGCCCTCGCCAGTAACGCTTTCCGTCAAACCGCGGATCTATCGGGTCATGGCTTGGAACCAAGAACTTTGCCCGCTGCGCAAGATCATTGATACGAGCTGCAATCGTCTCCGCCTGGGCCTTGGAGACATGGGCAAAAACGGCAAGCAACCCACCGATTGAGGCGCTGTCGACCAGCTTTGCGGCTGCGCGATCATAACAGACAAATTGCTGGTATTTTTCGCTCCACAAGGTATCGAGCGCTGCAAGCCCATTTGCCGCCCATTGCCGGTTCAGTGCCGCTATCTCATCCTTACCCAGCGCCTCTGCCAGTTCAGCAGTTTCCTGACAATCGCGGATAAGAATGCCGTTAAAGCCCGGATCAACGATCTGAAAAGGCGAGGCATCATGAAGTTTCGAATTATCCCATTGGAGGCTTCGAAATTTCTGCACCAGCCAGATATAGCGGTCATATTGTTCCTGGGTCGGCCGATGGTCGGGATTGGCGTGGCTGAGATCACGGCGTTGATAGGCCTGTACCCCCTCGGTTGGCACGCGTTCGAAAGCATCATCCCAGTCGATTGAGTTGTCCCGGCCCGATTCCCAGGGATGGATGATCGCCACCAGGCCGGTCCTGGCAGGATCACGGTTTTCATAAAACCACTCGTGCCATTTGGTAATCTTTGGCAGCAGGGCTGATGCCTTTTCGCGCGCCAGCCTGGTGTCCCTTGCGCGATCAAACAGCCGTTTGACGGCAAAACCGGCAACGGCCGGCTGGGTTATGCCCGAAGTCGGAACCGGACGGTTTGTTTCCCAAACATCGGGTCCGGGAAAATAACCATCATCATGTTGGTGGAAGACGATATGGGGCACCATGCCGTCATCCCATTGATGTTCAAACAGCGTCTCGATCTCCTGCCAGGCACGCCGTTCGTCGATCTGGGCCAGACCGAGTGCGGTCAGGCAGGAATCCCAGTTCCACTGAAACGGGTAGAGCCCCTTGGTGGGAACCGTGTAGGTGCCGCGATCGTTCTCGCGCAAGACCTCGGCTGCCCGTTCCGAGATCTTTTTCTTGTCGATAGTGCTCATCAGGCTTCGACCTATGCGACCGCAAGTGTCGTTTGCGGATCGAACCAGCGAATGCGATCCGGCATGGGTTCAAGTGAAATCTGCTCGCCTGCCTTTACCTTGGAATCGCTGTCGATAACCGCGCGAAAGAGCGAGCCGTCGACATCGCAGGTGACCAGGTTATGAGCGCCCAATGGCTCGACAATTCTGACTTTTGCATCAAGACCGCCGCCGTTAAGCGTCACGTCTTCCGGGCGAATTGCAAATTCCAGATTATCCTGGCCGGATTGCGGACCGGAAAAACTTTTTCCGGCGACATTCCACTTGCCCTTGCCGCCCTTGGTGGCGTTGAGAAAATTCATCGGTGGATTGCCGATAAAGCTGCCAACAAAATGTGCGGCCGGATTGCGGTAGATTTCCACCGGATTGTTTGCCTGCACAATGCGGCCTTCATGCATGACTGCGATCCGGTCCGCCAAGCTCATCGCCTCGACCTGATCGTGCGTCACATAGATTGTCGTGGTGTTGCTGTCGGCCAATACGCCTTTCAGCTCAGCACGCATTTCAAGGCGCAGCAGGGCATCCAGGTTGGAGAGCGGTTCATCCATCAAGATCACGTCGGGCTCCATGGCCAGCGCCCGGGCCACCGCCACGCGTTGTCGTTGCCCGCCCGACAACTGGCCGGAATAACGCTGCAACAATTGCTCAATATGCATCAGATTAGCGGTGCGGTTTACACGCTCCTTGATGGTGGCATCATCGAGCTTATTCATGCGCAGACCGAAGGCTATGTTTTCGAACACTGTCAGATGCGGGAACACGGCATAGTTCTGGAAAACCATGGCGATACCGCGCTGGCGCGGGGGCAAGTGATCGACCCGCTTGTCGCCAATCCAGACCTCTCCAACGCTCGGCGTCTCAAGACCGGCAATGATCCGCAGCAAGGTCGTCTTGCCGCAACCTGAAGCGCCAAGCAGAACCATGAACTCGCGATCCGAGATCGTCATGTCTATGGAATGCAGTGCCTGATAGGAACCGAATGTCTTGGCGACGTTTTTGATTTGAATTTCAGCCATTTTACATCTCACTATCTAGAAAATTGGAATCCGGGTCAGCGATTAGCGATGCCCCACATTGCGAACAGGTATTTGCGCACCGCGAAGATGAAGATCAGCGCGGGAACGACGAGGACGAATCCACCGGCAAATTTCAGGTGAAGCGGTGAAACATCGAGGCTTTGCAACAGAAATGCAGGTAGTGTGCGGTTCTCGATGGTCAGGACCGAAGCAGCAAAAACCTCGTTCCACGAAATCACGAAGGCGAATATTGCCGAGGCTGTTATTCCCGGCAGCACCAGCGGAAGCACAACCTTACGGAAAGCCTGGACCCGGTTGCATCCGAGCGTCCATGCTGCCTCCTCCAATTCAACCGGAATGCCGGAGAAAAGCGAGAAGGTGATCAGCACAGCAAAGGGCAATGCAAGCGTCGTGTGGACAATCGCCAGACCGACAATGGTGTCGTCAAGCCCGGTGCGGATGAACATCACCGCCAGCGGCAGGGCCAGCAATGGAAGCGGGAAGGCCCTTGTCATCAGGATAATGATACGGAACGCCGCCTTGCCGCGGAATTCAAACCGCGACAGGGCATAGCCTGCCGGAGCACCGACGCCGATTGACATGATCATGGTGACGATCGCCACCAGCGCGGAGTTCTTCAAGGCGTTTCCTATTCCGGAAAATCCGGCGAAAAACTCCAGGCTGCCGAAATTGAAAGGCGGAATGAAGGTTTTCGGAAAGGCCGACACCTCTTCAGGTGAAGACAGGGTGTTGATCAACAGGAAGTAGATCGGCACCAGAACCCATGCGCATAAGAGAATCACGCTTGCGGCGAAGACCAGTGAGCCAGCCTTTCTGGCATCAACCACTTTTTGCGGCTGGCTAACGGCAACAGTTGGAGAAGAAGTAGTCATACTTGTGCTCCTTTAGGGACGCGCAATACGCGCAGGATCACCAGGGTGAAGGCTATAGAGATCGCGAGGATCACAAGGGCGTAGGCAGCGGCGACATTGCCGTCCTGGAGTTCAAACTGCCAGTTATAGGTCTCTCCCATGAGGACCGGGAAGTTGGTGCCACCCAATGCGGCGACAACTGCGAATACTTCAAATGCCAGGATGACGCGCAGTACCAGGGCGGTCTGCAGGCTAGGCTTGAGCATTGGCAAGGTTATCTTGGTGAAGCGCTTCCAGTTGGAGGCGCCAAACACCTCGGCAGCTTCATAATATTCCTTGGGTATCAGACCGATACCGGCAACAAGAATCACCAGCATGATTGCTGTCGCACGCCAGATTTCAGCAAGAACAATCGCGATGAAAATCGTTGACTTGTTTTGGTAGCTGAGGAAATTTTCCGGCTGATCGATGACACCCAAGCCGTAGAGCATTGAGTTCAAGAAACCGGACTGATCGAAGATCGCAAGCCAGATGATACCTGCGGCTAGGTCGGAAATTCCGAGCGGAATGGTCCAGATATAAAGGACGATGTCGCGGCCCTTCTGCATCTTGGAGACCATGGTTGCCATCAACAGGGACAAGGCCAGCTGGATGGGCACAACCGCGGCAGCCAGCAGCAACGTGTTCCAGAACGATATCTCGAACTTCCAGTTGCTGGTCATCGTCTGGAAGTGCTCCATGGTGAAAGCACCGTCCTTGGAGAACGCTTCCCAGGCCACAAGCGTGAAGGGGTAAATGAAAAACACGCAAAGGAAAATTGTGGCCGGCAGCAAAAGCATATAGGGCAGATTCTTGTTTTCCACGGTTCTATCCTCAATCAATTTCCGGTCTTCGAATTGTCCGGAATTCAGACATAGTTTCCCTTATCTCCCGCCCGACTGCCGCCGGGCGGGCTTGGGAGTCTGTGGCTGAAAATTCAGCCACAGAGAGAGTTTTTGTAGGTTTACTCTACCGGGCAGGCACCTTCTGAAGGCGCGTCAGGTGCCCAGCAGGGTGCACCGGTTTCGTTCATGATCTTGGCGAGAATGGTCTTCTGATCGGCAAGAACATCCTTTACGGGCTGGCCAGCGAGCACGATCCGTTCAAAGGTATCGGTGAACACCTGGTTGAACTTGCCGCCCTGATCGCCAAGACCTGCGGGCAGAAGGCCCGGATTAGCATCCGGTGAAGCCGACATCTTGGCAATTGCATCGCCTGCGATCTTCACCGCGGCAGGCATGTCATCGGGCAATTCAACATCAACGACCGGGAAGAAGCTGGTTGCGCGCAATGTCGCGATCTGGGTTTCCGGCTTGAGCATGTAGGCAACCAGTTCCTTGGCTGCATCCATGTCCGGTGCCGTCTTTGGTACAGCCACACCGGCGATGACCGGCATGAAGCCGCGGCCTGTCGGACCAGCAGGTGCCGGGAATGCGATAAAGTCATCCGGTCTCTGGTTGAATGCGTCCGCCAGGCGGGCCGTATGATCAAAGGCGACCCAAACATCCTCATTCAAGAGCTGCTCCTGCATGAAGGAGAAATTGGTGGAACCCGGATTGGTGTAGCTCCACAACTCTTTGAATTTTTCCCATGCCACTTCGGCTTCAGGAGAGGCAAATTTACGGACAACGGAATCAGTATAGGATGGGTAAAGATAGCCCTGGAAGAAGCGGTGCTTCAGTCCTTTTGGCCCGGCCGGGAAACCGAATTTTGGTGAGCCGGTTGCTTCGGCCATGTTCTTCGACCATTCGATCAGCTGATCATAGGTCAGGGCATTTACGTCCGCGCCGTCCGGCAGATATTCCAGCGCCTTCTTGTTGGCAGCCATCACATAGGTTGCCTGCATCCAAGGAACATATTTTTGCTCCGAGGTGCCGAGCATGCCGAGATCCGAGAAGGTCGGCTTCAGGCCAAGTGCGGACAGATCCACCAGATCCTCGGGCAGGCTTGTGAAATTACCGTGCAGGCCGCCGAGTACGCCAATGGTGCCATCGCCCGCTGTCAATTCAGCTTGCAGGCGGGTCAGCCATGGGCCGCCATCGCTTGCCTGATAGTCGACTTCCTGGCCGGCGCCGGCAAGAACCTGATCACGCATTGCCTGGGTTTCCTCAACCGGCTTTGCCTGGGTCGACCAGAACAGAACATCGGCCTTTGCCATGCTGGCGCAGGCAATTACGGACAATGCCAGTGCTGTTGTCTTAAGCAGTTTCAATTTTTCTCTCATTTCTCACTCCCTTGGTATGAACGATATCAAGTGCCATTTCTGGTTTTTCCTCTTACGAGGGTGCCGGGCCATGACTAGCCCGGCGTATCAATTTCGGTTTCACCAGCCGTGTCAGCGGTTCTTCCGGTTGATCCACGATGACCTGCATCAGCATGTCGGTAAGCTGTTTGGCGCTGCCGCGAATATCCTGGTCGTAGGTCGTCAGGCCCGGAGGCGCATAGGCGCTGGCGGCGACATTGTCGAAGCCAACAACCGAAAGATCACGCGGGATGGACAGGCCGAGATTTGCGGCTTCCTTCATCAGGGTCAGGGCAATTTCATCAAACAATGCGATATAGGCGGTCGGCCGATCGGTCGCGGACAGCGAATTGCGGCAGGCACGGCGCATGCCTTCGGTATCGAAGCGCTCGGTCTTAATCTCGGTCAGCGTGACTTCCGGATCGCCCTTCTTCTCGATTGCCTGCCTGAGTCCAGCTTCCCGGTAATGGCGGAAGGTCATCGGATCGCTGATGGTCAAGAGACCGAATTTGCGGTGACCCAGATCGTACAACATGTCGAACATCTCGGCGAAGGCTGCCCCGCCATCGGTATCGAGCCAGTTGAGATCATAATCGGCATTCAACAGCCTGCCATGGGTGACGAATGGAAACTTCCGCTTTAGCAGATACTCCACCCGCTCGTCCTTTTCGGCGACGCGGTTTAACACCACACCGTCGGCACGACCGGATTCAACGACATGGGAAAGTACGGAAAGTTCGGATTGGGATTCCAGTGCGGTCGCAAGGAACAGGTCGCTGCCATGGCCCTTCAGCCCCTCGCACAGACCGGTAACGAATTCGCCCAGGAAGGAATCAACCAGGTTCGGGCCGCGGATCGGCACGACGAGGCCGACGAAGCCGCTACGGCCGGAGACCAGCATTCTGCCGGCGCTATTGGGCACATAGCCCATTTCCTGCGCCTTCAGGGCGACCCGTTCGCGGGTTTTCTTGGAGATGTCCTCGTAACCGCCAAGCGCGCGCGAAACGGTCGCCACCGAAATATCAAGTTCGGCTGCAAGCTGTTTCAACGTGCTGCGCTGAGCGCCCATTCATCCCCTCCCAGGTACCGAAAACGTTTTAGATTAAGTAAAAGCGTTTTCTAAAACGATTTAGAAATTCCACCTTTTTTGAGGAATTGTCAAGGGAGAATGTTGATTTCCCACCCGCAGAAGACCACTGGCCGGCTCAAAACCTTGAAAATATGGGAGATTATTTTTGGGAAGGCTTTGCAAATCACACTTAGCTCAAATCGTAAACTGTCGAGTATTCAATGAGCTGGTCATGCTTGGAATTGGATAGATGACACCCACAAAAGCGTAGGAGACGGCAATTTCAAGAGTTGCCGTCTCCTATATACCTTCGTTAGAAGCTTGAATTTGGTCAGGATGTGATTTGCGTATATGCGCCGATAAGCACACCAATAATGACCAGTTCAACGAAGAGTGGCGGGATGACGGCTCTGTCGAAACCATCTGTGACTATGCCGACGATGCGACCGAATGCGACGACACCCATCAGAATTGCGACAGCAATAAATGCGAGTGTCTGGCCTGTTGCGAGACCAATAGCGAGCAAAGCGACACTGGCCAGGAAAAGGCCACCAATGACCGACCGGATCGTGCTAAGACCAGCGTTCCCGACCGGTTCAATGGCGAAATTAGCGACCATGCGTTTAGGTGCAAACATGGACATTGTTCCGAGGCCCAACATCATCAATGTTGCGAGGCCGACCAAGATTTGGAATGTGAGTTGCATAGGAATTCTCCTTGTTCAAGCT
>JBCCEP010000011.1:0-24360 GCA_039030215.1 Pseudomonadota bacterium | reverse complement strand
TCCACCAACGCATATTTTTCAGATTCTGCAATTATGTCGCGAACCTTAAAATCCTCATCGGAGATGACATATCTGTTCCGGTAGAAAAAATTGCAGTTTTTTGAGTCCTTATTGATCAGGTTCAGTTGCTCCAAATATATCCCGACATGTTTTGCTTTTCTGGTTTTGATATTGCCGACGTGATGGACAATTTTGCCGGGATTTATCCATATTGTGGCGTCATCGCCCAGATGTCTGGCAACCTGATTGGCGCTGTAGGAAAGGAAGTTCCGCATTATCACTCAGTTCACCCGGCAAGAAGCTCCGATTCATAAGCCAATAATTCTTCAATCAACGCCCGTCCTCTGTGGTCTGTCGCGCGCTGCTTTTTGTTCAATTTGTTGCCGGTATTCTCGGCGACCTTATTCAAGAACGCCTCCAGCGCAATTGCAATCTGAAGCCGGCTCGGTACGGATTTCCTGTCTTGTCCGGAACAGGAATCAAGAAGGCTGACTATTTCGTCCCGTACATCCTTGTGATGCAAATATAACCGTGAAAGGTCAGTCGAAACCGGACGATATCCGGAGTTTTCCCAATCGCTGATCAGCACGTTTCCCTGGGTGTCCTTGAGGATGTTCGACTTGGTCATGTCACCATGGCAATAGGCATATGGCAGCGAATAGTTTTCGCGAGTAAAGGTCTCAATCAGCTCGCTGATCTTCCCATTTTTTGTGCTTTGCAGGGATGGTAACTCCTCAATTCCAAATCGGCCTTGATAACAGGTATTGCCGTATAATTCCGGTAACACATCCCTGACGAGCTTCCTGATCTTCGAGTGTTGAAACAAGGCCAATTCAACATATTCCTCAACGATCCATTCGGCGTCAGCTTCATCAAAGTTGATCAGTTCCGGTGCGAGTTTAATCCCCGGTATTTTTTCCTTCAAAATTTTTCTTGCCTCAACCTCGCCGGACAGGCTTTCGTTTTTCTTGTGGGAGTATAATTTGACCGAAACATTGGTCTTATTTAAGTTCTGAATTCTGATATTGCTCTTAATTATTATGCTATCACAATAAAAATCCAACTGAGTTATATTAAAATTTATCTTTAGCCTAATTATATTTTCTATATTCTGTATGATATTCTTGTAGTTCAATAATTCTCTGGTCGGGAAAACATTCTTTCTGATCAAGGTGTAATCGATCTTCTCCTTATTGGGCGTATAAAGATTTGAGATGATTTTCACGTAGGAATTCAATCCGCGCGCAACACTGTCCCGATCATTTACATCCAGATGGATTTTTGGCGTAGACATCCAGAATTCACTTTTCCATGTGCTATCGGGATTTAGGGATGCAGATCAGATATTCTCAGGAATAGTGTATGGCGCCTGATTCCACGGACCTTGAGAGGCCATTGTGCTGGTGGATAATGCCATGTTTCAGCACAATTGTTCAAGCGGATATCAGGTCGCGGGATTATCATCAAATTTTCACAAGCAATAAGCTGTCGGCATCGACAGCATGCATGTATTGTTGAATTCTGACTGGAGAAAATTACATCTATTTTCTACACGCCGTTGGATGCGTGCCGATACTGCTCAGGATTGGAGACAAAATGGCCGATTTACTTTCCGAAACCGAACGAAATGAAATTTTACCTGATCTTGGAAAGGTTGGCTGGGGCGGCATCCCCGAGCGGGTCGCAATCCGCAAGGTGTATGTTTTCGGCAATTTCGTCGATGCCTGGGGGTGGATGTCGATGGTTGCACTTCATTGCGAAAAGGCAAACCACCATCCGGAATGGTCAAATGTTTACCGTACGGTCGACGTCACCTTGACGACTCATGATGCCGGCGGTCTGACCGAACTGGACATCAAGCTGGCGAAGATAATGGATGAACTCGCGGCAAGGTTCCCGAATGTCAGTCATCAGGAAGATCTCGCAGAGCCAATTGCCTGTCTGTGCGGCGTTCCGGATGCGCATTAATCGTGTGCGTCACTTGGAATTCATCAACGAAGACCAATATGTACTGAACTTTCGTGTTGGAGGAGAAGAAGATGAATTTGGGCGACGTTGTAGGCCAGTTGTTGCGAGACGGCATTTCACCCCAGACAAAATCCAGGATTGAGCACGCCATCGGCGAAAACGGACTGGGTGGGGCAAATGGCCCGGATATAGGCAGCCTGTTCAAGAATGTACTGGCAGGCCAATCCGGCCAGTCGGGCGCTGGCGGAATCGGCGATGTCCTGGGCAATCTGGGAACCATGCTTGGACAGGACAGTGGCGTCGGTGGCCTGAACAAGGGTCAACTTGGTGGAATTGGTGCACTCGCCGGTGCCATCCTTGGTGGGGGTGGTGGCGCTGCAAAAGGCGCCCTGGGCGGCAGTGCCATGGCCCTTTTGGGAACTCTAGCCTTGTCCGCGCTGCGGGACTGGCAGGAAAACCAAAGCCAGCAGCCTGCCTCGCTGTCCGAGGACGACGTCAAGCAGATCGCTGCTCCGGAAACGGCAGAACTATGTTTGCGGGGAATGATCGAGGCAATAAAGTCCGATGGTGAGATTTCGCATGACGAAGTCCAGCGACTGGTCAGCGAATTGAAAGAAGATAATGCCGGGGAAGATGTGAAGGCATTTGTCGAGCAGGAGATGAACCGGCCGGCCGATGTGGATCGGCTGATTAACGATGTTCCAAATAAAGAAGTTGGTATCCAGGTCTATGCTGCTGCGCTGATGGCGATTTCGGTCGACACAGACGCGGAACGGAATTTCCTGGGCAAACTGGCCGAAGGGGTCGGATTGAACGCGAATGCCGTATCCAGACTTCATAAGCTGGTCGGCGTGTCATAGAACAGCTACCAGCGACGCAGTTACAGATTGCAAAATGAAAACTGTATTGATCATCGGTAGTGCGCCAGATGCCGTGCAAGCGGCATCATGGCCAAAACCCCGGGATACCTTAATTGTTGCAATCAACAATGCCTGGCGGATCAGAGAGGATTGGGACTACCTGATCCATCCGGATGATTTCCCCGAAGACCGCCTTCCCGAGACAGTTTCAGCCAATCAGGAAATATGTACTTCTGCCGAATATGTACCGGCGCAAAACCGGTATGGCGGCTTTGTCTATGCCGGGGGTACGATGGCATTTACGGCAGGCTACTGGGCACTTGATGCGCTGAAACCTCAAATCATGGCCTATATTGGCTGCGACATGATTTATGACGGGTCGACGACGCATTTCTATGGGAGCGGAACGGCTGATCCCTTGCGGGAGGATGTCACACTTGCAAATCTTGAGGCAAAGTCGGCAAGGTTGATGGCGCTGGCATCCGTGCAGGGTTGTGTCTGTGTTAATCTGTCCAAGAAGCCCAAGAGCCGACTGATTTTTCCTCGAGCGAGTTCGGACGATCTTGATCGCACATGCCCAATCCCAAAAATCGATCAACGGTTTGTTGAAGACGCCCTGAAACATGAAATGAAATTGAACTATTTCGTGGAAAGCGGTGAATACTGGAAACAGATGGAATTGTTCGACCCGAAGGAAATTGCCGAAATTGACAAGCTTTGGTTGAGTTCATGCGCTTCGTCAGCCGCATCTGATCCGGTTTTCTGACCGCCGCCCAAATTGAGTTTCCATTGGACATGCCAACAGTCAAATTACTGATCCAGCACCGCGAAACTGCCGTAAAGCGCACAAACAAAACAGTTTGTGTCATCATAGGCCAAGCTGCTGAAACCCGACGCCTTCAAACCGGTCAACTGATTTGGCACAAATGCCCGCTTTCATTATTGGTTTTACCTGCGCGGTCCTCCTGATTCTGGTTGCAATCTGGTCAATCTGCTATCCGCAAAGAAGCCTGTGGCCGCCCGCCAATCGTTCGAGGGTCATCGAGGTTGGCATCTGGCCGGCGACGGCAGCCGTGTTCTGGGGCGCTGCAAGTGTCGGATTGGCCGATTGGAACGGCCTGGACTGGCCCGCATGGTTGCGTTGGGGTATTGGCCTGCCTGTCCTGTTGGCGGCAAATGTGGTGGTATCTACCGGCATGTGGCAATTGGGGCTGGGCAATACCAGCGGCATACCTGACGGGCTGGTAACCACGGGTCTCTATCGGCATTCAAGAAACCCTCAATATCTGGCAAATATGGCCGCCCTTATCGGGTGGTTTATCCTATCGGCCTCGGCTTGGACCCTGCCCGTGATATTGCCTGGTATCATTATGTTCCTGATCGCAACCGAAGCCGAAGATCGATGGATGGCGATCAAATATGGCGAAGCATTTGAGGATTGGAAGGCCAAGACCCCCCGGCTTTTCTTGACCTAAGCTCCTGAGCAAAACCCTGTAATCTCCATTTGATCATACTGACAATGTGCTCAAGGCAGAGTGATGCCCTCATGCTGACCCAATTGCACCAGAACATGACCATGCGCTGCCACAACCGTGATTTGTGTCTCATTGCGCCGGAAAAAACAGTGGGGATGACAATGGCCAAGAAATTCTCGGAGAGCTATCACCGGCTATCCAATTTGATGGTGGGCGCGAAAGTAGCCATAGCATTGAGGACAGTCACCGGACTAGGCATTGCGGATGAATTGGCTGATGGTCCCAAAACGGCAACGCAATTGGCAGAGAAACTTGGCCTTTCAGAGGATCCGCTGCGCCGGGTGCTTCGAGCGCTTACCCAGTTCGGTGTATTTACCGAGACGACGGAAGGTGAATTTCAAAACTCGGAACTGTCGGAGTATCTTCGTGAAGACAGCGATCCATCCCTGCGAAATTCAATCCTGTTTCTCAACGATGATGTCTCCTTGCAATCCTGGTTGAGATTGGGCGATACGCTGAAGGACGGCCAGTCCCGCTTCCAGGAAGTCAATGGTGGCCCATTGTTCTCGCTTTTCGGTACCAACAAGCCGTTGGGGGATCATTTCGCAAAATGCATGCGGGAACTGTACGGAACCGAGGCTGGGAAAATCGCGCAGGGGTTTGATTTTAAATCATTCGGAAACGTCATCGATGTGGGTGGAGTACAAGGCCACGTGCTTGCGGCCATCCTGTTGAAAAATCCGGATCTGACCGGAACCTTGTTCGACATCAAACCAACCGCGGAGCTTGCGCGCGAATTCCTAGCTTCGATTGGATTGGCGGAACGAACCGACGTTGTAGGCGGCGATTTCTTTGAAAATGTGCCAGGCGGATTTGACGCCTATCTGGTCAAATCGGTAATCCACGATTGGAACGACCAGAAGGCCATCGAGATATTGCAACAATGCAAACGCGCGATGGCAGATGATAGCCGCCTGCTCATCGTCGAGGAAGTTGTTGTGCCTGGCCAGTCCGTTGGTAATCCCAACAGGCTGGTTGATCTCGATCTGATGATCCATCTAGGCGGAAAAGAACGTACAGAAGAAGAATATCGCGCTCTATTGGCGGAAGGCGGGCTGACGGTTGAAGACATGGTACCGATTGCCGACAGCTTCTTTTCCGTGATCGTCTGTTCCCGGTAGCTTACCCGTTACGCCGCATTGATTCGGCCTCGATTGCCGCAATCTGTGCCGCCAGGTCGAATGTCACCGAGGACAGGACTTCGACAGTTTTCTCGTCGCCCCAGCGATCACCATAACGCTCTGCCATTTCCGGCAGGCGGCGGTCGCGTTCGCGTAACGCCCATTCGATCTGCGGGCGATAGAGTTTCAACAGCGCCTGGAGCCAGCGCGTGGTGAGTTCATAGGGTTTGCCCTCGATCTGATAACCGTCGAGCAGGGCAATTACGTCGTCGGCTGGATACATCCACTCGCCTGCGACCCAGCGATTGGTAGTGAAGATGCGGATCGGCAGCCCGTCCATCCCGAAGGAGACCGCCACCAGATGGCAAAGCCCCCCCTTCTCCGTGTCGAATTCGTCCGGCATCGACACCGCTTCTGCATCCGGACGCAGCAACTCGGTATAGCGGAACAGATGAAAATGACCATGCTCATCCCAGGGACGGGCCAGCTCATCTTCCTGGTGGGCGTGATAAAACCAGATGGCGCCATTTTCCTTGTCCTGAACATCGCCGGGCGGATAATGCTGCCATTGCGTAAATGGTTCATCTGTCTTTGATGCAAGCACGTTTGTAAGGACGTGATAGTTTTGCTGGCCTGCTTCGCCGAGTACTGCCAACATTTCGCCGATGCCCTCGGTCATAAGAGATAATTGCTGATCACTGACCGAAGCCATGTCGAAATCGGTCAAGGTCTCAAAGGGGAATGACTGCTTTTCGGCGCGGTTGTTTTCGTTCATTTCGTCCGTATCTGCGTCCAGCGATTGCATGGTGGTGACAGTTTCCTGATTGCCTGGCTAAAAAGCAAAAAGGCGGGCAGAGACTGCCCGCCAGTTATCATATCGTCAAGTAAAAGAAGTGGGTTATTTCTTATCGGCGCAGCAAGCGTGGCATTTATTGGCCGCGCAACAACAATTAACCGCTGCAGCACATGAAGCGTGAGCAACACCTGCAGGCATTGCGGCGGTAAGACCACCGGCAACCATCATTGCTGCGATGACTTTAGAAGAAGTAGACATTGGCATTATAATAACCCTTCATTTCTTGGACCCATTCAGGTCCGTTTTTCCTGTTACCTGAGCGTCTGACGCTCCGGTGTCGAGGTCAGACCTGTTTCGATCTGACCGGACCATACGGTAACAGTGACTATGGCGGTTTGAAGTAACATCGCAGATTTGTTGTTCACAATTACGTAGAGAAAATGTGAACAGCCAGGTATCTGCTTTATAAGGGCAATTAGTATTGCCGGTCGATATGCGCCGTTTGTCGTTATGTTTGCAAATTATTCGCATTATTGCGCCGCCGTTCCAGCGACTTGCGGATTTGTGCCCAGTCGATCAGAATTACGGCCACGCCGAGGGGTATCATCCAGAAGCCCAGAATCGGTAGAAATCCGAAGATTCCGCCAATTATCAGAAGCAGGCCGATCACTGACCTGAGGCCGGTCGGGACCTTTCTGATGATCCAGATTCGCATCGAGCGATACGCGTTGGATATGCTTGTGCGGTTTACTTGCAGAGACATACAGCTGACATAGGCATCCAATAACGTTTTTGCCAGGCAAAGGCGAATGGTGATGGCGAGCTAGCCTTTATCGATATGGATGGTGAACAACTATTCGAAGTCGAACAGATCCGTTTCGATGTAGACGTCTTCATTCAATCTGACGAACTGCTCACCGCTATCCTTGACCAATCGTATGATTTCAATGGCGGTTGTCGCATCTTTCACAGCAACTCCATCAACCGTATATATTGCCAGGCCTACCAATTCCGACCTGTCCGGTGGTGCTTTGCGAATTATAACCAGCCGATCAAATCCAAAGCCCACGAAATCATCATGTATCTGCTCGCCAATAACAATTTCTGACCGAATCCCTCCAACATTGTTCTCCAACTGCAGGAGTTTCAGATCGCGATCGTCAGTCTTGCCCCGTATCCTGTCCGAGACAACGAGGGCGCCGAGCTTGATCGCATATCCGGCCGCTTCCATGACATTGCCTGCGGCCTTGTTTGATATGACAAGCCAATTGACCGCATTGTCATATGCATTGGTGCCCTCATAGCCATCGACAACTTTCAGGAAATACTCATTTGCCTTTTCATTATCCTCATTGATCGACAGATATATCCAGCCGATCTCGGCCAGGGCGTCGTCTGCATATTTCCCGTCGGGATGAAAGCTCGCATAATCTTCCAGCGATTTCTTGGCTTGGTCATATTGGCGGTTATTTTTGTATGCCAATCCAGTCAGAAACAGATTTTCACTGAAATTGAATGGATCCAATTCATAAGCTTTGCTCAAGAGAAGTGTCGAAATTTGATGAAAACTGAACGCGTTCGCGACCCTGTCCTCATCAACCTGACCGATGACGGCTTCACAGAACAAGCGCGTATCACTGTCGGCGGCGACCGGATGCAGACCGCGTATCAATCGTTCTCGTATGTCTCCACATAACTTGAACCGTTTTCCTACTTCGGTCATTTCTTCGGGATCACTGGACTTCAAGGCGTGATAAACGGGGCCGAACTCCCGTACAAAGAAATCCAGCGCCTCAATGTCGAGGTCAATAATGCATCTATTGTAGTAGTCGTCTTTTGGATTTGATGAACTCGGGTCGCCAAAATAGCCATCGAATTTGTGATCGACCGGAAAGTGCCGCTGATACTGATCGTGGTAGTGTTTAACGCGATCATATACTTCAATCAGTTTTCCGTTCGTGAGATCGTCGGCAAAACTCATACATTCGTGATAAAAGTCGAACATGACTTTCAAGGCAGCGGGTTCAAGTGACAACTCTGCAAGCGGAGTCCAAACGCGCGTATAATTATTAATCTGGATATGGATCCTGTTGTCACGTTCCTCCGTAACATTCAGCACTTCCGCGCCGTACTTCTTGCTGTACTCGACATAGGTATCGATATCTTGGGCGCCGAGTGATCGAGAAAGCAGCTTGGATACCGCAATTTTTCTGTTGTTCTCAAACCTGTCTATGTAATCAATCAGGGATTTTCTTGCTTCATCATAATTTTCATTATCGCCGTTCAACAGCAATGCCATGTCATAGATGTATGAATCGGGATATTCCTTTATGATTTTATCGTAGTTTCCCAGCGCAAAATGCAGGTAATCCATAAATCCATGTGACGCATTCTCTTGCAGTAGCGCTTGAGCAAAAGCCCTGTCGTCTTTTTGTGAGATACCGTAGCTCTCCATATAGCTGCTTTGTTCCAGCTTCCGCATATCTGTCAGATGGATCGGAATCCATACGGGCGAGAAGTCGGGTCTGCGGCATTTTGGGTTGTTCCGGATCAGATTCAGGATGGCCCGGGCATGCTCATATCCCATATTGACAGCGAGGCTTCTCAAATGCGCATGAATGGCATGGCGATAGCGAAAATCCCATCTGGGCCGGTTTTCGTAAAGATCGCAGATATATCGAAGCCCTTCCTTGTGCCGAGCGGACCCGTAATAGCTTGCCGTAACCAATCCCGACAGCTTTTCCAGGTCCTCGGAATTCCCGCGTGCAAGATTCTGCGCGCGTTGATACATTGCGGCTGAAGCAGAATAGTTCTTTTGATCGAACAGATATTTGGCAATCGCGACAGTGTAGTAAAATTCGTATCTTTGATTTCTGTACTGCGCCTCGGCCAGACCAAGCAGGTCCGTTCTATTGTTTTCAATGTAGTTCCTGTACTGCTCTACCGTGTAGCGCTCCTGTTGGCCGGCATCGTTGTATACGAGCACGATGTTGGAATTGCCCGATGCAACGGCGACAATCGCGTCGTCTCCGGTCGCTTCGACAGAATTTCTCTCAAAATAGATTTGTGCAATTGCAGCGGTGGGAACACCAAAAAACAGGCCACCTACCAGAAGACAAAGGATAGACCGCAACATATTCAAACACCCCCGCTGGTTAGTTGTCTTTACCCACAGTCGCGTTAATTTGGGCGTTGCCCGTGCCGGTGATGACCGTACTGTTATCCCCGGTGTTTACCGATGTAATGAAGACGTCTGAAATCGATATCGTGCCCGACAAAACAGCAATAACAATGAGCAGAACAAATAAATGCCTACCGTCGAAAGCTGAAGTTGAAGCCGTAACTTTCCCGGCTGGTGCGGTTTTTTTATCGCTGTCTTTCTTCTTACCTGATCTTTGAATGAATGCGAGCAGAATAGCTGCAAGACTTGAGGAACCGAATATCTATCCCGAGTTTTCGCGAATAACTTGAAAAATGTTTTCCAGCATCAAAACGCTCCCGTATATGGTATTATTTTAGAAATTTTATATATATCACACATCCCATGAGTAGAGAATGATTTCTATACTATAATGGAATATTCAATATCTGTGCAAACTGCTTTCAAGACAATGGAAGTATTTGTGCATTCACAACAAATTCCGATTGGCCACCGAAAAACGGCGGCGACAGAAAATTTACGAAATCTTCTGAATACGGATGTGTGAGCCCGGACTTGTCGTCGGTGAGACAACAACAAGCTTCTTTCTGTGCCATGAAATTTGGGGAGGATAATCGCCTTATCAGCCACTTGTTCG
Organism: Pseudomonadota bacterium; assembly: GCA_039030215.1. Taxonomy (GTDB): domain Bacteria; phylum Pseudomonadota; class Alphaproteobacteria; order Rhizobiales; family Rhizobiaceae; genus BOKV01. The sequence goes on along the minus strand of JBCCEP010000011.1, from coordinate 14,283 downwards.
GCTGGTGCTGCCGGAGAGATTTGAACTCTCGACCTCTCCCTTACCAAGGGAGTGCTCTACCCCTGAGCTACGGCAGCCTCGTTTTGCCTGAACGCGCAGCTTTTGCCATATGGTATCTGGCCATGCAAGCATTTCGATGCGGATATGTGGCAACTATTGCCGGTTTAACCGGAATTGGCGGGCAAGATGTCAAATCAGGCTTGCCACGATGCCCTTTTGTTTTCGGCAAAGCTGGGCTAGGAAGCCCGGATGGTGGACAATCGGAACAAGAAAAATTCGTCTGCGCCTGAAAAAGACCGTGATTTGCGTCTCAAAAGTGCATTGCGGGCAAACTTGAAGTTGCGAAAGGCGGGCACGAGCAGTGAAACGGGCAGTGCCGCCCAGGGTTTGCGCCGTGAACGACCTTTGCGAGCAGAGGACGGCAGGGACACGGATTAAGGCAGTTTTCGTTGGCGACCGGTTGGTCGCGGGGTTTCAGCGCGCCGCGTGGGGCATGCGGGTATCAAGGACTAGAAGATGGACAGCATCGTTATTCAAGGTGGGAACAAGCTAAACGGAACCATTCCGATCTCAGGCGCGAAAAATGCCGCCTTGCCGCTAATGATTGCCTCGTTACTGACCAGCGATGATCTGATCCTCGAGAACGTTCCGCACCTGGCTGATGTCGAATCGCTGATCCGGATACTTACCAATCACGGGGTCGACTACAAGGTCGAGGGGAAGAAGTCCGGTGAAACCAATGCGACCGGACGGACCATCCATTTCAAGGCCGGAGAAATAGTCGACACGACGGCGCCTTATGAGCTGGTATCCAAGATGCGCGCCAGTTTCTGGGTCATCGGCCCGTTACTTGCCCGGATGCATGAGGCGAAGGTTTCACTTCCAGGCGGTTGCGCGATCGGCACGCGCCCGGTTGATCTGTTTCTGGACTGTCTTGGCGCGCTCGGTGCACAGCTGGATGTCGAGGCAGGCTATGTCATCGCTCAAGCCAATAATGGGTTGGTTGGTGCCGGTTACCGCTTTCCCAAGGTCTCTGTCGGTGCAACCCATGTGGGATTGATGGCCGCCAGCCTGGCGAGAGGGCAGACAATTCTGGAAAATGCTGCACGGGAACCGGAAATTGTCGATCTGGCGAACTGCCTGAATGCGATGGGCGCTAAAATCAGCGGCGCCGGCACCTCAGCGATCGTAATTGATGGCGTTGAAGCCCTGCATGGAGCACGTCACCGGGTGCTTCCCGATCGAATAGAAACCGGTACTTATGCGCTTGCCGTCGCCATGACCGGCGGAGATGTTGTGCTGAAAGGAGCGCAACCAGAGTTATTCCAGACAGCGCTCGACAGCATCGAGCAATCCGGAACGCATGTTGAAACTGTCGAGAACGGAATTCGTGTCCACCGCAATGGCAATGGCATCCTGCCGGTCGATATAACCACCGCACCGTTTCCCGGATTTCCGACAGACATGCAGGCGCAATTCATGGCATTGATGACGCGGGCGGAGGGTCAATCGCGAATCACAGAAACAATCTTCGAGAACCGTTTCATGCATGTTCAGGAACTTGCGCGGTTAGGTGCCCAGATTTCGCTGGACGGGCAAACGGCGATCGTCACCGGAAATGAATATCTGACAGGCGCTCCGGTTATGGCAACAGATTTGAGAGCGTCTGTTTCGCTGGTAATCGCCGGTCTAGCAGCAGAAGGCGAGACCGTGGTCAACCGTGTCTATCACCTGGACAGGGGATTTGAACGGCTGGAAGAAAAGCTTACCGAATGTGGCGGGAATATCGAACGGGTTTCCGGTTGAATGGCTTCGGACTTGTACGGAATGTAGCCAGGTGGTTGAACTACAAGGAAATAGTGCCTAACAGTTAGTCGAGTTAACTAAACAGGGCAGCAAAACCGCTGCTGCCTGATTATCAGCCGGAAATCCAAATGAAACGCCTCAAACTTATTGCCCTTGACGAGGAAGACCTCTCGGTAATCTCGGCATATTGCCAGGACGCCGTCCTGAAGACTGCAGACCTGCAATATCTGCCTGAAGAGAACCGGTTTATCCTGCAAATGAACCGGTTTGTCTGGGAGCAGGTCGTCGGAAAGACGACCACCTATGAAAGACGGCGCACTGTACTGCATTTCGAACGGGTTGAGCACGTGCAGATGCAGGGGATTGACCGGCGGGACAGCGATCAGGTCCTTTCTCTATTGGCAATCAGCTTTGGTGAAGGAAATGCACCTGCCGGAGTCGTCGAACTTGCCTTTGCCGGCGGTGCGACCTTGCGGCTGGAGGTCGAATGCCTTGAAGCGCAATTGTCCGACATGGCGGCAGCCTGGGAAACTGAGTCACGACCCGATCACAGCATCGGAAACTAATGCCGATCTTGCGAAGCTGCGTTGCATTACCTGTGAAATGACGCAATTCGCTTCGCCCGACCTGTTTCAAACCGGAAATTCAAGGAGCCAGAATTGGTTTTGCGTCTGACCAGCACTGACGAAGATTTTGCGGAGCGTTTCGACGCCTTCCTCCAGCAGAAGCGCGAGGTTTCGGAGGATGTCGACCAGAAGGCAGCAGAAATAATCGCGAGAATACGCGAAGACGGTGACGCGGCATTGCTGGAACTGACCGCCAGGTTTGACCAGGTAGACCTGACGCCGGAAACCATGACGGTTTCCAAAGATGAACTCGACAGCGCCTGGGAAACTGTCGACGCGGATACCCGATCCGCTCTGGAACTGGCGGCAGAACGCATCCGGGCGCATCATCTGCGCCAGGTGCCGAAGGATGACCGATATGTAGATGCAGTAGGGGTCGAGCTTGGTTCCCGCTGGACGGCGATTGATGCGGTCGGACTTTATGTGCCGGGCGGCACGGCGAGCTATCCCAGTTCGGTGCTGATGAACGGGATACCGGCAAAGGTTGCCGGTGTGGAACGTATCGTCATGGTCGTCCCCTGCCCGCAGGGCGAACTCAACCCGTTGGTATTGGCGGCGGCGCGGCTTGCCGGAGTAGATGAAATCTATCGCGTCGGTGGTGCTCAGGCGATCGCGGCACTTGCCTATGGTACGCAGACCATCAGACCGGTTGCGAAAATTGTCGGACCGGGAAATGCCTATGTCGCGGCCGCAAAAAGGCGGGTCTTCGGTATCGTGGGCATCGACATGATTGCCGGCCCTTCGGAAGTCCTGGTCGTGGCAGATGGCGACAATGATCCTGACTGGATCGCGGCGGACCTTCTTGCGCAGGCTGAGCATGACGAAAACGCCCAATCAATCCTGATTAGCGATGACGCCGCGCTTTGCGATGCGGTGGCCGAGGCCGTCAAACGGCAATTGTCAGCCTTGCCGCGCGGCGAGATTGCTGCTGCAAGCTGGGATAACTACGGCGCGATCATCAAGGTTCCAGACCTGGATGATGCCGTCAGCATGGTTGATCGCATTGCACCGGAACATCTGGAGATTGCAACCGCAGATCCCGACGCTTTGCTTTCGTGCATTCGCAATGCTGGGGCTGTGTTTCTAGGCAAATACACGCCGGAGGCCGTTGGCGATTATGTCGGCGGATCCAACCATGTGTTGCCGACTGCCCGTTCTGCCAGGTTCTCATCGGGATTGTCAGTGCTCGATTTTGTCAAGCGCACTTCGATATTGCGGCTGGGACCGGATCAACTGGCGGAGATCGGGCCAGCTGCGGTCAAGCTTGCAAAGGCCGAAGGGTTGACGGCGCATGGCAGGTCAGTGACGATCCGGCTGAACCGGTAGTAACGGCTTGTAGCTGTTGGAGCGAGAATTTGGGCGACAAGGCAGATCCTAATGACAGGCTGATCGATATCGTGCTTGACGATAAGTCGATCGGTCGGGCGACGCCGGATGTCGAGCATGAGCGCGCCGTCGCGATTTTCGACCTGCTTGAAGAAAATGTCTTTGGCATACCGGGTCAGGACGGCAAGGGACCCTACCGGTTGACGCTGGCCGTCGCAGAATCGCGGCTGGTCTTCACCGTGACCTCCGAAGATGACACGCATATCTGCTCGCATCTGCTTTCGCTCGGGCCATTTCGCCGGACAATCAAGGATTATTTCATGATCTGCGAAAGCTATTATGAAGCAATCCGCACTGCCTCCCCCAGCCAGATCGAAGCAATCGACATGGGCCGGCGCGGCCTCCACAATGAAGGATCGCAAACGCTGATGGACAGGCTTGCCGGGAAAATCGATGTGGATTTTGATACCGCGCGACGTCTGTTCACGCTGGTTTGTGTTCTTCACTGGCGGGGATAGATGGGGATCACTCGAAATTGGCGGTTTGCCCATGGCAGTTGACGCTGACAAAGGTGCTCAATCGCCACTTCCCGAATCCGTATTGTTTGTGTGCGGCATGAATGCCATTCGTTCGCCCATGGCCGAAATGCTGATGCGGGCGCGCTATGGAACGGATGTCTATGTTCAATCGGCTGGTGTGCGCGCCGGTGACATTGATCGCTTCATGCACTCGGTCATGGGTGAACGGGGCATCGACATGCATAATCACGTGCCGGTTTCGCTCGACGATTTGGGAGAAAGCTATTTTGACCTGATCATCACCCTGTCGCCGGAAGCCCACCACCGGGCGCTGGAGTTTACACGTGCGCAAGCTGTTGACGTGGAATACTGGCCGACCATGGACCCTTCAACGGTGGCCGGCAGCCGTGACCACATCCTTGATGCCTACCGACAGACGGCGGATGCAATTGACACCAAGATTTTATCGAGATTTGGGTGAATCTGTTGTATCCAGCCAGCTTATCTTTGTTTCAGCGGGAAATAATGGGCCGTGTTTGCGCTTTGCGGTTCACAAACTCCCATGACTGGGATAGTTTCCCGCGACTTTTTGAAAACATCGTGCTGAGGACGAATGGCAAAAGAAGAAGTACTTGAATTTCCAGGAGTGGTAACCGAGTTGTTGCCCAATGCAACCTTCAGGGTAAAACTGGAAAACGACCATGAGATAATCGCTCACACTGCCGGGCGTATGCGGAAGAACCGAATCCGTGTACTGGCAGGAGACAAGGTGCTTGTAGAAATGACCCCCTATGACCTGACCAAGGGTCGTATCACTTATCGCTTCAAATAGCTTTCTTCCGGTATCGGGACCGCAACATGTCTGCCAGGCCGAAATTGGTACTTGCCTCGGGATCTCCCAGAAGGCTGCAGCTTCTGCAACAGGCTGGAATTGAGCCGGATTTGCTGTCGCCGGTCGAGGCCGATGAAACACCGCAGAAGGGTGAAGCCCCCAGATCGCTTGCAAAACGTCTGGCACGCCAGAAAGCCGAAATGGCGGTCGAACGTTCGATAAAGTCGGAAGATCTGCAAAACTCATTCATGATTGCCGCCGATACGGTTGTCGCGCAGGGCCGCAGAATACTACCGAAGACAGAAACCCTCGATCAGGCGTCCAATTGCCTGCGGCTGCTATCGGGCAGATCGCATCGGGTCTATACCGGGGTCACCCTGGTTACGCCGAAGGGCGCCATGCGGCATCGGCTGTCCGAATCCCGGGTTCGTTTCAAACGTCTTTCGCAGGATGAAATGGAAGCCTATCTGGCGTCGGGCGAGTGGCGCGGAAAAGCGGGTGGCTACGCAATTCAGGGCTTGGCGGGAACCTTCATCATCAAGCTTGTCGGTTCCTACACCAATGTTGTCGGTCTGCCACTTTATGAAACCGTGTCGCTCCTTGCTGGCGATGGCTATCCGGTTCACTTCAACTGGCTCAGCCAGGCCTAGGAAATCTGGAACATGGCCGGTCAGACCAAAGCCCGTATCGAGCCTCTGCGCAAGCCGCGCCCCTGCCCGGTTTGCGACAAACCCAGCGCCCGCGCCAACTATCCATTCTGTTCCCAACAATGTGCAGATGACGATCTTCACCGCTGGTTGTCACAGGGCTATTCGATCTCCGCTGCAGCGGATGATGAACCGGAGGAAATCTAGGGTTGGGATCAATCCGAATGCGAAGTTTCTGATGGTGCGGGCACTGATCCATTGAACCACGACCAGCCTGGAAAAGACATTGTTTGAAAAATTCAAAATTCTGCCTTGCCAGCGTGTCAACGCTACTGGACAGGCGCGTTTGGAGCGCTTATAACCCGCTCACTTTTTGGCAATGTCGCGCTGCACATTCGGCCAAAAATGCCCAGGTAGCTCAGTTGGTAGAGCAGCGGACTGAAAATCCGCGTGTCGGTGGTTCGATTCCGCCCCTGGGCACCATATGTTTCCAGTCTTACGGATATTCCCTCGTTGTCGAATGTGGTCAATGCGCCTTGGTATCGGCAGTGAGCAATAATGGTGCAATCCGGTTACCCAAATGACTACCTGGTGACTGAGATTTTCTACCTGACATCTGCAAAATGATCTCGATATTCCACATATTCGATTTTGGAATAGCACATGCGCAGTTCCATGCTTGCGGAAGCATGGCATTCCCGAACAAATGAATGAGCTGTCGGTCGTCCTCGGATATCAATCACGGCGGCTGGCTGGCAAGAATATAAACGATCAGAAGAATTCAATCTATCAGTATCCGGATTGAAAAGGCATTCGCCGCTCCCAAGACAGAGGGGCTCAGATCGTGAACAGGTGATTGAGTTTCGAATTTGTCCATGACGTGGACTTTCTTGAAAGGTGGTCCCGTCGCGCTGCGGGTGCAAAAGCGCAATTCGAACGACTTGGGAACGATCACCTGTTCACACTGAGCCACACCAGGCAAGCTGGCCATCGATGGAAACATATGACCAATGAGCTTATCTCTATTTGACCTCTCGGGCCGCCGCGCATTGATAACAGGCTCCAGCAAAGGAATTGGATTTGCCTACGCGACCGGCATGGCCGAGGCCGGATGCGAAATCGTCCTCAACGGGCGTAACGAAGAGGTGCTGGAACATGCGCGATCCAGGTTGTCGGAAGATGGTCACAGCGCAAGCGCCTATTCATTCGACGTCACCGATCACGCTGCTTCGGCAGCTGCCGTTGACAGGATCGAGAACGAGATCGGTCCGATTGACATTCTAGTCAATAATGCCGGCATGACGATCCGACATTCGCTCGAAGACTATCCGCTCGAAGATTGGCGTACTGTTTTGTCCACCAATCTCGATAGTGTCTACAATGTCAGCCAGGCGACTGCTCGCCACATGCTGAAGCGCGGCAAAGGCAAGATCGTCAACACCTGTTCGGTTTTAAGCGAGATAACCCGCCCGGGTGCAGCGGCCTATTCGACTTCCAAGGGGGCGGTGAAAATGCTGACCAAGACGATGGCCGTGGACTGGGCGACGCGCGGAATAACAGTAAACGGCATCGGTCCGGGATTTTTTGTGACCGACCTGAACCGTGACCACGCTGCAAACCCGGAGTTCCGGTCCAGTATTGAGGCGCGGACTCCCATGAAACGATGGGGCGAGCTGGACGAGCTTGTCGGTGCTGCAATTTTTCTGGCTTCCGACGCCTCAAGTTTCGTCACCGGGCATATCATTTATGTCGATGGCGGGGTGACAGCAGCGATATAGAGACCGAGAAAAAGAGACAAATGGACGGCAACAGCAAAGTAGCCCTTATCACGGGGGGCACGCGCGGGATCGGTGCAGGCATTGCAAAGGCGCTTGCCGCCGATGGTTATCGTCTGGCTCTGAACGGTCGTATTCATGATGAAGAAACACAGGCGCTGATCGACCAGATTGGCCAGTCCAAGGATGTGATCTTTCTGGAGGGTGACGTCGCCAATGCCAATACGTGCCGGACGCTTGTGGAGCAAACTGTCTCCTGGTTTGGGAAGATCGATGCACTGGTTCATTCCGCAGGCGGTGCCTATGGCGGCTCGATTCTGGAAGTGAATGAAGCCGACTGGATGGAGGCATTCGACATCCATGTACACGCTGTCTTCCATCTCTTCCGCGCTGCGCATCGACAGCTGGCCAGGGCGGGCGGCAGTGTCCTTCTGATATCGTCGGTTGCCGGACTTCGGGGTGGACCCGAAATGGTTCCCTACCAAACGGTCAAAGGTGCGTTGCCCCAATTGGCGCGCGCAATGGCCGCTTCCCATGCTCACGAAGGTATCCGGGTCAATGTCATAGCACCCGGAATCATTGAGACACGCTTTCATGCAAACATGCCCGCCGACTTGCGGAAGCATCATCTGGAGAACCGGATTCCGCTCAAAAGCTTTGGTACCGTCGATGATGTGGCTGATGCCGCCGTTGCGCTGATGCGTAATGCCCACATTACCGGCGAGGTTCTGGCGATTGATGGCGGCCTGGCAATGCGAAAAGTCTAGAAGTTCGATACCGGACCATTGGTGGTTTCATGCCTCCCGTATCAGGTGACCCCGTTGCTGCGTTTTCAGGTGCTGCTATGCGTTTCCTGTCCCCGGGTTTTCAGTAATAGTCGAATAAGCGGCACCAGGATCATGCCCAGCGTAAGGATCAGGACTGCCAATGCAATCGGCCGCTCCATGATATAACCCAGCATATCGCCCTGGCTGATCAATCCGGTCCGGCGGTAGTTTTTCTCGAATATTGGCCCCAGAACGAAACCGATGACGACGGGCGCCAATGGGAAGTCGCCTTTGCGCAGAAGATAGCCGACAACACCAAAGAGCAGCAGCAGCCAAAGGTCCTCGATTTGGCGCTGAACTGCATAGGTGCCGACGACGGACACCATGAGAACAACGCTCATGATGCTCCATTGCGGCAGGCGCAAAAGCCGGACAATGCCGCGGACGAATACGAGTCCGATCGGTAACAAAAGGATGGCACCAACCAAGAAAATCGCAAAGATCCCCTCTACCACTTCCGGATGTCGAAGGAACATTGCCGCACCCGGTTGGACTCCCTGGATCACCAGCCCACCCATTAGCACTGCAACTATGGGATCGCCTGGAATGGCCAGTGCCAGCATGGGTATCAGTGCACCGCCGGTGACCGCAGAATTGGCCGCCTCGCTTGCGATCACTCCGTCTGGGTTGCCTTGCCGGAATTCGGGGTCGTCCTTCTTCTGAAATGGTAATGCCGCGCGGTAACTGAGGAAGGAAGCTGTCACGCCTCCTATGCCTGGCAGAATTCCCACAAATACGCCGATTGCGCTGGATCGCAGAAAATTGAAAGGTCTCACAATCAGATCCCGCAACCCGTCCAGCGATGCCGCTACATTCGCCGAACTGTCATATGCCTTGATTGGCCGTTCTATCTGCATCAGCACCTCGGAGATGCTGAACAAGCCAACCAAAAGCGGTATCAGCACTATGCCACTGTCCAGATAGACCGACCCAAAGGTAAAGCGTGACATGCCGCTTACCGGGTCCAGGCCTACCGTGGCGATCAACAGGCCGAGAAAGCCCATCAACCAGCCCTTGATCGCAGACGTTCCCGATAAAGCGCCAATTGTGGTCAATCCGAGAAGCGCGAAGGCTGCTGTTTCTGCCGGGCCGAATTTCACCGCTATTGCGGCCAATGCGGGTGCGACTGCAATGAGAACCAGTGCACTGATGATGCCACCCACCGAGGAGGCGACGGTGGCGAGCGTTACCGCATAGGATACGCGCCCGCCGAGCGCCATCGGGCGCGCATCAAGCAATGTCGCCGCGGCCATGGGCGTGCCTGGAATGCCGACTATTGTCGCCGACAGCGCGCCGCCATAGCTGCCGCCCTGATAGATACCCATCAACAAAGCCATGGCCCCGACGGGTTCCATATAGAATGTAACCGGGATCGCCATGACCACACCAAGCAGCGGCCCCACTCCAGGCAGTGCACCGACGATGATCCCAACGGCCAACCCCACGACAAGGAGCAAGAGCTGGGAAATGGTCACAAATTCAGTTAGTTGCAGAAGTGTGTCGAAAATTTCTAGCATGCCCCCTCAAAACAACTGGTCGATGCCCAGCAGGCCTTCCGGTAGGACGGTATTTAGTCCGTAACGGAACAGCACAAGGCAAAACGCGGAGACCAAGACGGCTGTTGTTGCGACCCGCAGCATGTTTTCTGCGCCATTCAGCCACCCGGCGGCAATGACGAGAAGGGGAACGGTCAAGATAAAACCCAATGGCTCAAACAGGGCAATGAAGACCACCATGATCAAGATCGCACCGAGTACTTTCCATTTATTTCTTGATTCTGGCTCGATCTTCTCGGTCGACTTGCCGCGGTCAAGCAGCGCGCCGACGACGACGCACAGCGAAAGAACCAATATGACTGTCAGAAGAATCTGCGGATAGGCACGCGGCCCGGTGAATGTCTCCAGTTCGGAGGAGAAAGACAGATCAATCAGGGTCGTCTGCCAAAGCCCGAAAAGCGCGAAGAGAACCAAGACAACGCCTCCGATAAGGTCGCGCTGTCTTGATTGCATGCCTGACCCTCCGCGGGTGAATTTGCTTTAGTTGTTGGCCTTCAATTCTGCGACATGGGGTTGAAGCACCTCCATGCTGTCTTCCCAGAGTACCGCGAAATCACCTGGGGCCACATATTTGATCATGTGTCGCAAATCGCCCAGGCTATCGGCGAAGCTGTCGCTTTGAACAACCTTACCAACGGATTCCTGCAATGTTGCGACGACATCATCCGGCGTTCCCGCAGGGACGGCCAGGCCACCCCAACCCAAGGCAGCATTGCCCCATCCAACCTTGACACCCTGATCCATCGCTGTTGCCAGGTCCGGCGCCAAGGCATGCGGCTCATCGCTAATGAGGCTGATATGTTTGACCTGACCTTCCATGATCTTTGTCGCCGGAACGATACCCACGGATACATCAAGCGATCCATTCAGGAGACCGGTCATGTTATCCCCCATGCAACCGGTATTGTTCGGAATCGGATTCACATCCACCCCCGCAGCGCGCATAAACTGCTCGCCAACAAGGCGTGGTACCGATTGTGCCGAACAGACACCGAAATTGAGGGTCCGTCCCTCGGATTTGGCCCATTCCAGAAACTCTGCAACGTTGTTTGAAGGGTGATCAGCCGCCAATGTCACCGTGAACGGAATTGCCATAACACCGGCAATGGGTATGAAACTGCTGTTTTCATAGGGCAGGCTATCGTCAAAGAGTTTGCCTGCAATTTGCGGCGCCACCCAGTTGTTGACCATGGTGTAGCCGTCCGGCGTTGCTTTTGCGCCCTCGGCCATCGACTTCTTGCCGCCCGCACCCTGTACGTTGTTGATGACGATTGGCTGGCCCAGATCGTCAGCCACCGCCTCTCCCAGCGTACGGAGAACAGTCTCGACCGCATCGCCTGGCGCCCATGGATAGATTATGGTTATCGGTTTATCTGGAAAATCTGCATTGGCAGGTGTCGTTGCGATCGCCAAGCCAAGGATTGCCAGCGAGACTATTCCGTTTCTTAGCGGTTTCATGTGATACCTCCTCCAGTGCTGTTTCCAAGCCAGTATTCGCCCGCTCAAATTCCCGCATGCGAAAACGGCGGACGCCTCCATGGGGTAAAGCTAGCTGTGCAGCAATTCCCGGCAACAGTGATCTAACTCGGTATTCATTCCAAACAGGAATAATTGCTTCCATTCCTGAATGCCTTTGGTTGGGGTTCGCCGGGCAAGCCTGCGCCGCGCGAACGTCAACCAAACAAATTGCAGTGGCTTGTCACCGTTCGACAAGATGGAAATCCGGTTCTGGTTGACCGTTGAATTGTCCATCCAGGACGAAGGTGTGACCTGCCTCTGGATCGGCAATACGTTCCGCCTTTGAATAGCCCTGCCACGCTGTCGTCACCAACATCTTGGTCAGCCCGCCGCCAACAAAAACCGGGCAAGTTGGTTTTGCCGCCGGAACTTCAAAGCTTCTTACAAGTGTACCGTCTGGCGCAAACCCGCAGACCGATCCCGAGCCCCAAGCAGCATTCCAGACAACACCGTCTTTATCTATCACCGATCCATCAAATTTTCCGCCCGATGGCAATTCATTGCCGGTCACAAAGACTTCGGGGTCACCTATAGGTGTTCCATCCTGTGGGTCCAGCGCAACCCGCCAAACTATGTTTTGCCCGGTGTCAGCAAAGTATCCGGTTCGCCCGTCGGCAGAAAAACAAATGGAATTTGGAATGGTGATGTTTCGATACAATGTCCGGACTTCCGCGCCGTCAAACCAGTAGATGGTACCGGCCTTGTCTTCGGCTTTCTTGCCCATGGTTCCAATCCACAGGCGGCCGGACGGATGGACGCGTCCATCGTTTGAACGCGTATTGTCGTTATCGGTTTCGAGTTCGGCAATTCGGGCCAATTGGCCGTCAGCAATCTGACGCTCATATATTCCATCATCCATGACGACAAGCTGACGATCCGCATCGATCCTGGCCAATACCGAACCCATGCGCGGAAGATTGTGGACAGTCGTAGAAGCCGAAGCGAACCGGTGTTCAAGCAGTTTTTGATCCAAGATGTCGAACCACCAGGCCGTGTCAGAGTGGCGATCATAATTGGGTCCCTCACCCAGACGGCAGCATTCAGCGTTCAAATTTGTGGCGGCAGTTTTGGTAGTGGTCATCTCATTCTACGCCGTGAATCTACTTGCCCCATTCCAGTGCGAGAACATCGCGCTCCCGTGCGAGCGAAAGTAGCCGTTCCCTGCTGCGTTCAGGCAATGGAGACAGCGGATGCCGGACATGATCACTCGCAATAACACCGCCCTCTTTCATGACAACTTTCGTCGCGCGCAGCCCGCATTGACGGTTTTCATGATTGATCAAAGGCAGGCATTGGGACCAATGCTGCAGCGCAGCTTCCTTGTTTCCGGCGTGGTACTCGGTGATGATCGGCTTGATCTGTTCGGGGAACAAGGCGGAAGTCATGCTGCCGGTAGCCCCGGCATCTAGGTCGGCCAGCAATGTCACTGCCTCTTCGCCATCAAACGGACCAACAATCTTCTCGCCGCCAGCTTCAATCAGTGCAGCGAGCTTGTTGGCAGCGAAAGGCACTTCGATCTTGAAATAGGATACCTGCTCCAATTCACAAGCCATGCGAATCAGCAAATCGATTGGGAGAGATATGCCCGCAAGCGGCGCATCCTGAACCATGATCGGGATCTGGATCGCATTACTGACCGCTTCGAAATGCTCATAAATGCCATCTGGCGCCGGAACAAGGCCAACGCCGTGATAGGGCGGCATCATCATCACCATCTCGGCACCCTGCGCCTGGGCATCGACCGCGCGCTGTACCACAATTCCGGTATGGAAATGGCTGACCGTGACGATGACCGGTACGCGACCATCGGCATGCTCCAGGCTGATCTTCATAAGCCTGGCGCGCTCCTCGTCGGACAGCAGAAACTGTTCGGAATAATTTGCAAGAATGCAGATTGCATCGACCCCCTGATCGATCATGCAATCAATAACACGGCACATGCCCTGCTCATCAATCTGACCGTCATCGTGAAACGGTGTCGGTGCTACCGGCAATATGCCTGTAAGTGGTCTCTCCATTTTCGTTATCTCTTCCAATCGGGATCAGACTTCATGACCGGGCCAATTCGGTCGAGACGGCAGTTCCGCAATCTCTCCCGTGAGCGGTGCCGTATCTCAGCTCCCCGGCATCAGTTCAATTGATGGTCATTCTTCTTCATTCTGGAAATCAGATTCCGGCGCGCTCTTGTTACGTGTGCTGCCGCGAGCAAGCCTGCTGCTTCGGCATCCTGATCCAGGATCGCTGATGTCAGCAACCGATGATCCTCGATGACCCCGTCAGTTCGATCCGGTCCGTAATCGTATCGGCGCCAGACGATTCTCAGAATTTGGTAATGGCGTTCTTCGATCTCACTGGCTTCCCGATTGCCCGATGCCTTGCTGATTTCCTGGTGGAACATCCGATTGGCCTCAAGTGCCGCACCCCGGTCATTACCTGCTGCAATTTCCTCGAACCGGGTCTTTGCATGGAAGATTGCGTCCGAGGCTTCCGGCGTCAGTCTTTCTGCCGCCCGGCGCGCCTGCACTGCTTCCAGCGCCTGGCGCACATCAAACAAATCGGTCATGAATTTCATGTCTACTTCGCGCACGCGCATGCCGCTATTGGGTGTGAATTCCACCAGACCCTGGCCGTTGAGAATCCGCAATGCCTCGCGAATTGGCATGTGGCTGGTTGAATACAATTCGGCGAGCTCCGCAAGTTTCAATCGGGCGCCGCCCGAAAACCTGCCATTGACGATGTCTTCGCGGATCCGGTCGCTGATCTCGATATATTGTGACGCCAATCTGGTCCCCTTCTCTTACTCGGCAACTCAAGCAACTTACTGGCTGGCTGTCCAGACCGATGGCGCGCGT
>JBCCEP010000010.1:0-24827 GCA_039030215.1 Pseudomonadota bacterium | reverse complement strand
TTCGGGCCTTCTACATTCGCTGCTGGTGCGGGCGAAACAAACCCAAAACCAGCGATCAGGGCGAGCGCCATGCTCCCGCAAATCGTCTTTTTGATTTTCATGATTTCCTCCAATCAATCGTCGGTTGTTCGAAATACTCCCCAAAGATTTCGACATATTAGCAGAAAAATACAAAATAAATAAATTATTTCTTGTTTGTTATAAATTATCGATATTTTATTTTTGGAAAGGCCGCTATGAGCAAGGCGCGAAAACAGGTGGCTCGAACGCAGCTTCGCTTTGACAGCAATGGTCAACACTTTGCTCAGCGTTACCTAGAATTCTGGTCGGAGAAATTTTGGCCCAGGGAATCCGTTGGGAATGGATGGCCGGAAAGCCAGGATTGTTTATCGCACGCCACGGACCGCCAAGTATATAGCGTAGAGCGACGTCGTTGCAGTGATAAACAAGCGATTGTTTTTCGGGCCACCAAAGGTCACATTGGCCACGGTTTCACCGGTCAGTATTTCACCCAGTTTTTCGCCTTCGGGCGAGTAGCAGTGGACGCCATTTCCGGTGCTGGTCCAGATATTGCCATGCTCATCGAGACGAAATCCATCCGGAACGCCTGGATCAATTTCGGCAAACAGTCGCCCATTTTTCAGCGATTGGCCCTTCTTGATGTCAAAAACCCGAATATGGTGTGGACCATTGGCGTCATGGGATAGTCCGGTGTCGGAAACATATAGCCGTGATTCATCGGGCGAAAATGCGAGGCCATTGGGTTTTACGAAATCGTCTGCGACGACAGTCAATTTACCGCCCGCCGGATCGCAGCGGTATACAAAGCATCCCGCTTGCTCCTGATCGGCCTTTGCACCTTCATAATCGCTGAGAATTCCGTAGGGCGGGTCCGTGAACCAGATGGAACCGTCTGATTTCACCACCACATCATTGGGAGAGTTGAAACGTTTTCCTTCAAATTCGTCTGCTATGATTGTTACGGACCCGTCATGTTCCGTTCTGGTTACTCGTCTTGTCAGATGTTCACAAGTAATCAACCGGCCTTCCCGATCGCGTGTATTGCCATTCGAGTAGTTGGATTGTTCCCGGAAAATTCTGACTCCGGTACCCTGAGTCCACTGAAAGATCCGGTGATTTGGGATGTCACTCCAAAGCAGGTAATCGCCAAATGGGAAATAGACCGGCCCCTCGGCCCACAACATGCCTGTGTGGAGTGTATCCAGCCAGGCATTGGGCAACACAAGATGCAGAAATCGCTGGTCGTGGACTACAAGATGCTCATTCATATTACCAGGTCCCGATCGGCGTAAATTTCTTGTCCAAAGCCTGGAATGCCGATATGGCGCAATTCTTCATGCTGGGTTTTGAGCTGTATGCCCTGATTTTCGTGAACATCCTGCACATTGCTGCAGGTGGATCTGCGGATGTCCGCAGACAGGATAGCGGATTGACACACACGGAAATCGCAATGGCGTTTCAGCGCCGCGGATAATTATGCTTTAATCTGCGAAGGGAAACTGGATTAATGCCTAAATCACGCAAGCCCGATACCGATCACTACCTGGCAATTTCGCGAGCCGTTGCCGGGCAGATGGATTTCAAGAAAGTACTGGGTCAGATTGCTGGCGAAGTTCAAAAACTATTGCCGCATGACCATATGGATGTCACCATTGTTGAGCCGGACCGGCCTGACTACCATGTTGCTTATGAAGTGGGCATGGAAACCAGTTGGGGCGAGGCGGTGGAACCACAGCCGACCAATCTGAGTCCGATCCGGCAATTGTTGTTTGGCGAGGTACCAAATATCATCACGGCTGATGCCTGGCAGGATTCCCGTTTTCATTTTGAAGGTGCTTTCGACGAACCGATCTTTGATGCGCGCCTGCACAGCCGCATGCATGTGCCCTTGCAAATTCATGGCGAGATTTGCGGTGCGTTGAATATTTCAAGCCATCAGCGGGACGTCTATTCCGTTCATGATCTTAATATAGCTCAGGATATTGCAGATCTGATCGCGCCTTACTTCTATGCACTTGTGCGGGGTCAGCAGGCCGAAAAACTGGCCAGAGCCGAAGGTGCAGCCCGAGGAAAAGCTGAAGCGTTGCGGCAGGGAGCTTTGCGCCTGACCGAGGGAATGGAGCGTGAGCGCAGGCGTATCGGCATGGAATTGCATGACCAGACGCTCGCTGATCTGACACGCATCTATCGGCAGGTCGAACGGGTTAATCTAAGTGCGGAACACTCGCGTCAGGACCTGATGCAGATTGCCGACGATCTGGCACAGTGTACCAGGGAATTGCGGCGCATTATCGAGGATGCAAAGCCCGGAATCCTGGAACTCTTCGGATTTCAACAGGCAGTAGAAGCGCAGTTGGAGCGTTCGGTTGTCGGGGTCAGTCCGGAGATCGTCACTTCGGTGGAAGATGAGACGGGTGGTCTGCTGGACAAGTGCCCGGACCCGATCAGGACGGCGATTTTCAGGATCGTGCAGGAAGCCACCAATAATGCAGTAAAGCACGGAAATTGCACGAAAATCAGCGTCAGGCTCGCCGAGGAAAATGACATGCTACTGATTAGCGTCACAGATAACGGGACCGGCGTGTCGGGAGATTACGCAGAATGGGTCCAGTCGACCGGCGGGCTTGACAATATGCGCATACGCGCAGATCTCATTTCTGCTTCACTTGAGTTTGAAGACCGCATTCCCTTCGGCGGAACCCGTGTCGTCATATCGTTACCCAAATCTGTCGCTGCCAATCACCGTAGAAAACTCATGTCGGATATCGTCAGGCAGAACCGGAATGCGAGCGATCAGCGTAAGCAGGTAGAGCGGAGTAAATGATGAAATTTCTTGTTGCCGAAGATGATCCGTTCCATAGATCGTTTCTCAATTCCACATTGAGAAGTGCGATTGAAGACTGTGAAGAGGTCTATGAAGCCGATGACGGCGAAGAAGCAATGAATGTCATCGCCAGGCATAGCGTCAACGGTATCATCATGGATCTTCAAATGCCGAATGTGAATGGTGTCGAGACGGCGAGAATAATCTGGCGCAACCATCCCGATATGCGGATCCTGTTCTGGTCAAATTATGCCGATGAGGCATATGTCCGCGGGATATCGCGCATTGTACCGACGGGTGCGGTTTATGGATATCTCCTGAAAACGGCGAGTGTGGATCGGCTGGAACTGGCAATTCGTGGCGTTTTTCGGGAAGATCAGTGCATAATCGACCGGGAAGTTCGTGGTGTTCAGCAACGCACCGAAAACAACCGGGAAGGATTGAGCGACAGTGAGTTTGAAGTCCTTGTGGACATCGCACTTGGCATGACGGACAAGGCGATAGCGGCCCGGCGAAAAATTTCAACGCGGGGCGTGCAGAGCCGGCTCAAACATCTTTATGACAAGCTGGGAATTGACCAGTCGGTTTCGCTGGCTGGTCATGGTCCGGTTTACAATTCGCGGACCCGGGCGGTCGCGATTGCCATATCCCGCGGCTTATTGAATTCGGATGGGTTGGCGGCGGGTGAGAACGAACTGGACTTGTGGCTGGATTATTCGAACAATCGGCAATCGGAATCTCAGTAGGCTTAGGCCGGTTATGGTCAACCATTTGCGGATATCCGTAATTACTTTCGTGAATATGCGCAGTGATATCTCGTTTCTTGCGGCATACCCTTTTTGGAGCCGTTACTAGCATCGTAGCTGCTTAAAAATACTGACGACAATTGCCGATCGCGGCAGATTGGGCGCTGATCTCAATTCTGATCAGTGCGGTTTATTAGAGAAGTTGGTATCAAGCGGGAGGAAAATATGGAAATCTCGAAACTGGTGTGTCTGGCTGCTGCCGCAGCGATCTCGGTTGTCGGAACCGTACAGGTATCGGTTGCCGACACGGCCGACAAGAAAATTGCACTTTCGAATAATTACGCTGGAAATTCCTGGCGTCAGGCAATGTTGAAAAGCTGGACCAAAAACGGCGAAGCAGCCGTTGCGGACGGCGTTGTTGCCGCCGCTGACGCGTTCACAACCGCCGAAAACCAGGTAACGGAGCAGGCGGCTCAAATCCAGAATCTGATTCTGCAGGGCTATGATGCCATCGTCATCAACGCAGCTTCACCCGACGCCTTGAACGGCGCGGTGAAAGAGGCTTGTGATGCCGGCATCACGGTGGTTTCGTTTGACGGAATTGTCACGGAGCCTTGTGCATGGCGCATTGCCGTTGACTTCAAACAGATGGGCAAGGAAGAGGTCATCTATCTGGCAAAGCACTTACCCGATGGTGGTAATTTGCTCGAAATCCGGGGTCTGGCGGGTGTATTCGTCGATGATGAAATCAGCGCGGGCATCCATGAGGGCGTCGCCGAGAATCCACAGTTCAAGATTGTCGGTTCGGTGCATGGCGATTGGGCACAGGACGTTTCCCAGAAGGCAGTGGCCGGGATTCTTCCCTCTCTGCCTGAAATCGCTGGCGTCGTTACGCAAGGTGGTGACGGATATGGTGCCGCACAGGCATTCAAGGCTGCAGACCGGCCAACACCGCTCATCATCATGGGCAATCGCCAGGATGAACTGAAATGGTGGAAAGAACAAAAGGACGCAAATGGATATGAGACCATGTCAGTATCCATTGCTCCGGGTGTTTCAACTCTGGCATTTTGGGTAGCGCAGCAGATTCTCGATGGTGCCGAAGTGCCGAAGGATCTGACAGTTCCATTCCTGCGCGTCGATCAGAACGACCTGGAAGAAAAGCTCGCAGGGACCGAAGTCGGCGGTGTGGCCAATGTCGAATATTCCCTGGATGATGCCAAACAGGTGATTATGGGTAAATAACCGGAAAAACGGGATGGCAGGGCAATCTAATCCGTGACAAGCTTGGGCCATGCCTGACCACAATAATACAATCATAAAACTGGACGGCGTCAGAAAGAGTTTTGGCGCCGTCCTTGCTTTAAGCGGGGTTGATCTCGAGATCCGGAAAGGCGAAGCGCTTGGTATTGTCGGGCACAATGGCGCTGGCAAGTCAACGCTGATGCATATTCTGGCTGGCTCGTTGCAGGCGGATGCCGGCAGTATTTATGTCCATAACGAAGTGCCGGTCGAAAGCTATGGAATTGCCGAGGCGCAGGCCGCGGGTATCCGCACCGTTTTCCAGGAACTTTCGCTATGTCCGAACCTGACGGTGGCAGAGAATGCCCGGATCATGAATCCGGAGATCAAAGGTTTCAACTGGCGTTCGCGAGCCAGCCGGCAAATTCTCGACAAGCTGGATGAGATTTTTCCCGGGCACGGTATTTCCGCCAATGCATATGTTGGTGACCTTCCCATTGCCAAACGGCAAATGGTGGAAATTTCGCGCGCGTTTACGAGCATATCGACGCAATTGAACCTGGTCATTCTGGATGAACCGACATCTTCGCTGGATGCCATCGTTTCAGAACAGCTTCTTACCTATGTGCGAAAATTTACCGAGGCGGGAGGCGCCTGCATTCTGATCTCGCATCTGTTGAACGAAATCCTGACCACGACCAACCGGATCATCGTCATGCAGGATGGGAAGGTTGTCGATGAAAGAGAGACCAGCAGGTTTGACCGGGACAGCCTGGTCGAGGCAATGGGTAGTGTTGCCGAACATGTAGAAAACGGGGAGCATGCGGGAAAAGTCCGGACAAAGGGCGCAGAACCGATTTTGTCAATCCAGCCCAACGAAACTGCCGGCGACATGGTGATGGAAATCTATCCGGGCGAAATTGTCGGATTGGCCGGATTGAGCGGGCACGGCCAGACGGAAACACTGGTGGACATCTTTCTTGACAAAGGAAAAGCCGGAGGCAGATCCAGATTACCGATGGCGTTGGTGGCGGGTGACAGACAGGTGGATGGCATATTTCCCCTTTGGTCCATCGGGAAAAATATTTCGATTGCTTCACACGGAGAATTTGTCCGTTTCGGGTTGATTGATCGTGATCAGGAAAAAAAGCTGGCCGATAGCTGGAAAGACAAAATCGGTATTCAGACACCCGACCTGGAAAATAATATACTGTCGCTGTCCGGTGGCAATCAGCAAAAAGCCCTGTTTGCCCGGGCGCTTGGATCCACTGCCGAAATGATCCTTATGGATGACCCGATGCGCGGTGTTGATATTGGCACCAAGCAGGAGGTCTACGGTTTGTTGCGGCAGGAGGCGGCAGAGGGCCGGACATTCATCTGGTATACGACCGAGATGAACGAATTGGAGCATTGTGACCACATATACGTATTCAGGGAAGGGAATATCGTAGCGAATTTGACCCGGAATGATCTCACTGAACAGAAGGTCCTGCGCGCCTCATTCGAGGGTGGCTAGGCATGGAGGGGCTGCTAAATCCCAGGTTGATGCGCAATTTGTTGCCGGCGTTTTCGCTGACAATCCTGCTGATCCTGATCTTCTACATTCAGCCGCGCACCATGAGCTATCTTGGCTTGAACCTGCTCCTGAACCTTGCGCTACCCATCGCCTTTGCGACGCTCGCCCAGATGTGCGTCATGACGGTCAATGATCTCGATCTGGGGATTGGTTCCTTTGTCGGCTTCGTGGCTTGTGTCGGGGCGACATTCCTGCGAGACACGCCGGCGATCGGGATATTGATACTGCTCGGATGTGTTGGTGTTTATGCCGGGCTGGGCGCGCTCATCCACCAGCGAAATCTGCCTTCGATTGTCGTCACGCTGGGCATGTCCTTTGTCTGGCTTGGATTGGCTCTGCTGGTTTTGCCGACGCCGGGTGGCAAGGCGCCGGATTGGGCCCGCGCGATAATGACCTGGAAAACGCCAGTGGTTCCGTTCACGATCTATGCCTCGATATTTGTCGCGCTGGCTGTTCATTTCTTGCTGATGCGTTCTGCCTATGGCGTGGTCCTGCGTGGTGCGGGCGGGAACCCGCGATCGGTCGAGCGTGCCGGGTGGTCCCTTTTGCGTATCAAGATGGCGATGTACGCGCTTGCCGGGTTTTTTGGCATTCTCAGTGGAATAGCACTGATCGGCCTGACCACTTCGGCCGATGCCAATATTGCACTTCGCTACACGCTGTTGTCCATTGCCGGAGCCATTCTTGGCGGTGGTGAATTTGTCGGGGGACGTATTTCACCGATTGGCGCGGTAATTGGCGCGACAACACTTACGCTGGCCGGATCGTTTCTTTCATTTCTCCGGATTTCACCGGATTGGCAGATCGGTGCGCAGGGAGGAATACTGATTATTGTTCTGGCGCTGCGTGTCCTCATCAACCGGATGGAGGCGAGATGAACAGCGCGAATATCGGGTTGAAGAAAATCATGAGCGCGCCCTGGATCTGGGCCTATCTGGCAGCCTTTGTTGTTTGGCTGGCAACGGTGCTCTTTACCGGCGGGCAAGGCTCAATCCAGATCCTGTCCGCTGCACTGTCCTTCGCGACATTCTCGGTGATTGTCGGCATTGGCCAGATGTATGTGATCACACTGGGGCCCGGAAATGTCGATCTGTCTATCCCCGCAACCATGACATTTGCCGGGGCCGTGTCGATGAAGATCATGGATACACAGGACGCGATGATTTTACCCGGCCTGTTGATCGCGATTGGATGCGGGGCGGCGGTTGGCATATTCAATTACGGGCTGATCCGCGCATTACGGATTCCACCGATCATCGCAACGCTTTCTTCAAGTTTCCTCGTTCAGTCGGCAGCAATAGCCTATGGGCGTGGTATCAAGATCAAACCGCCTCCGATGCTGGCGGATTTTACCACCTGGCGGATCCTTGACATTCCGGTACTGGCGATTTGTGTGATAGCGCTTGCGGCTTTAATGAGCGTCGTTTTGCACCGGACGGTTTTCGGCCGTTCGGTTACAGCAATTGGACAAAACCAGCGCGCAGCGGCACTGGCTGGAATTCCGGTCGAATTCATCCGATTTGCAACTTACGTGCAATCGGCTGTCTTTGCCGGTCTTTGCGGCTATCTGCTTTCGGGATTTTCCGGCGGTGCTTCCCTGAACATGGGTGCGGAATACCTGCTGGCGTCAATTGCCGTCGTTGTCATTGGCGGAACATCGGTGGCTGGTGGCCATTCCAATGTTCCAGGGCTATGGGGCGCAGCCCTGTTCATGTTCCTATTGGTTACAATGCTCAATACCTATGGATTGACAGCAGGGTACCGATTGATCCTGACGGGTCTGATCATCGTGATGGTCATCACACTCGCTGGCGGACGCAAGCAGGATTAACCCGTCGTGTAGAAGTATTGATCGCAACAGAAAGCTGATTGACAGGACCATGAAGCGATCACTCAAAGAAAATGCCGGTATCCTTTCGGACCCGGCATTTTTCAGTAGATAGATGGCTGACCTAGTCGGCCAGGCTGATGGTATTATCAGACGTGGTGCTCGCTCTTGGACGGCTGAGCAGGCAACTCGCCGTGATGGGCTTCATCTTCGAGACGGGCATTGAGTGACGCGATAACCTCGCCGCTGATCAGAACCTGATTGCTCAATACGCCATTGCTGGATTCCAGTTTCAGAATTCTGGCATCCTTGTTCTTGAGCTTCTCCTCATATTCCTTGCGGGTCGCCTCTTCGGAATGAATAACTTCCTCGAGCTTGGCGACCGTTTCGCGGTGATTGCGCTCCAGCTCCTCATAATCGGTCAGAACGCTGCGGGCCTTCTGCAAATACTGGTCACGCTCCTCAATCAGGCTTTCAACCTGTTTCTCGTGCACCTTGACCTGATTTTGCATGGTCGAGATTCTCTCTCGCGCTGCATCCATTTCGCGGTTCTTGCTTTCCAGTTCGGTCTCAGTGTCCTTTATCCTGGCTTCAAGATGGAGGTTTTTCTCCTTGAGCAGATTCTTGTCCTGGCTCAACCGGTTTGTAAGAATATCGCGGGCGACGACACTGCTGTTCAACTCCTCCTTGGACTCGTTGATCCTGGCAATCTCTGCCTTGTTTCTCTCGATGATGCCGCGCATGCGCTTCTTCAGGGCTTCGAGAATCTCGATTTCATGTTCTTGACGCGCCAGTCTGGATTTCAGCTCCATGCTGCGCTCAGCCAACTGAATTGACATTTCCCGAAGATTGGAGTGCTGCGACTCTACCTGTTCAAGATGGATAATGTCTGGTTCTGCCTTCTGCAGAAAATCCATAACGACATCTGTTCCTTCGCCGATCTCAGTAAGCGTCTTCAGCGACTTGTCTATTAGCCGGCGCATTTCCTGACAGGATTTCTGACGGTGATGCAATTCCATGATCCGCGCAGTCGGCGTGGCACCCTCCTGATACGACGCATCGACATCCGGATCCGGGGTGTTATCCTCTGTGGGATCTTCGAGGTTAAACTCCTCGCGCAATTCGATGGCAAGCTGATCGTCGAGATATTGTTCCTGCGCCTGTTCCTCAAGTGTATCGCTTGGGTCCGTTTGCATGTCGCCGGTCAGCATGGAAGCGGTGATTTCTTCCTGCTGTACATCATCGATTTGATTTTCTTCATTGGGGGCGGTCTCAGCCACCTCTTGGGGAGCGGTCTCAGCCAATTCTTGGTTATCTGAATGCTGGTATGATTTGATACCCAACATTGCGAAGCCTCCTGGGAACAGGTTGTGGGAAGGGCACTACTAACCCTTGTTCCAAATTTCAGTCAAACCTAAAGCAAAATCATGGTTTGCATGTATAATTAACGACTTAGGTCCTCCTGCTCGATTGAATAATAATATCGTGCCGCATTGTGGTCGAAATGTGGGCACGCCTTTTGGTTGAATAATAGCTGGCTACTAACCGCGTTTAAACGGGGCCAGATTGGTTAATTCCAATGGACTAGCTCCCCACTTGAAGAATTGCAGCAGTGGACAATTTAGTCGCCAAAATAAGTTGGTTAATTATGTCTTAAGAAACCGGTTTGCTCGAGCAGTTTTCCAATTTCGGTCGCGTCTATATTCAGATCGCTATTGAGACCGATTTTTCCGCTGTTCATTTTGGACGGCTCACCATTCAAATAGTAGAACTCGTGACCCAATGCGTCGGCCAGATCGCCAAAATGGCGAGGAATGGCGCTATGGGTCAATTCAATGACGACGGCGCCCTCCGGGGCAAACAGCATGTTCCCCAAACCGGCACCATGAACGGAAATTATCGCCCTGGCATTTGCCAACAGTTCCATCTGAGATCTGAAATCATTATCCTCCAGAAACACCGTCTGAAAGCCGGATTTCGCTAGGATTTGCTCAATTTCTTCGCCATTCGAAATCTTCCTTCGGGAGCGTTGCCGGCTGATATAGACTCGTTCGGAGCCGGACGTCGGCGAAATCGCAAATTTTTCAATGAGGTACCGGGACATTTCCTTGAGCACAGCGCGATTGTAGACCCGGTTGTAACCCTTTGAATATGAGCAGGAATCCACCATCCAGCAGTTTTCCAACACGCCGACGAAATCTCGCTCGACAAACTCAAAATCGAGGCGGTCAAATGCCTCCAGGGAGTCTCGAATCCGCTTAATACGTCGATATTCAGCCGGCAAAATAACAGGGATGTCTATGCTCATCTCATTGAGCAGGTAAAGTTTGGGCATGGCCCAGACCAACCAGCCAAAAACGGTCTTGTCGGGTCTGCGGGTGGGCCAGACCACATCTGACCATCTACGTCTTTCAAAGGTCAAAAAGTTTTTGAGGCGCGCGCGCCAAACCAGCGATGAGGGCAGTTTCCTTTCACCTTCGGCGCCCAGACACAGGTCCGATACATCCCAGCCATTTCGCAGCAAATAACCGCCATCCAGCGCTAGCAACTTGCCTTCATTGCGCAGTTTGCAGTGATATTCAGCGTTTAGGGGTTCGACCTTGAATTTCCGAACATCGGATTGCTGAACATTGTTCGGCAGTTTGTAGGGCCAGTTCGAAAAGGAAGTAAGCTCGAACTCTGTCATTTTCTGAGGGTCGAAGAGTTGCCGCTGTCTGGCCAAGGCCGATTACCTGAAGAACATTGAAGATGGCGGTTCTGTTATCACCGTGTTTTCGATCCCGCAACGACCCCGGCCAATTCTGCGGGCTCCAAAAAACAGAGCAAAGACTTGAAACCAGTCCCGAGTTGCAGTGCTTTTGGCGCGATCTGGGGTCCTGGCGCAGTTCGATGGATTTACTTCATACCCCCGAAACAGCTCGTGATCAGTCGAAATCAAAGCCAGGTCTGCAAACCCAGGCAATCGGACATCTGCGCGTATCGGTGGTTTTGGTGCTGTAGTTCATTACGATGTCGCCGTAGTCGCATCGAAGTTGGTTCTTCCTGTTAAGCGGTACGCCGACATAGATCGGGATTACATCCTTGCCATTTGCAATCTTGTAAATTCTTCCATTTCTTTCGTAGTAGCTTTGGGCTTGGGCGCAGGTCATGTTGTCGGCGATGGCCTGTTGGGCCAAGGCTTCTGTACCGAAAGCAAGGGTTGCTGCTGCTGCAAGGAATATCCGCATTTCTCATTGCCTTTTGTTTTCAGCAAAGGACCAGTTTGTCCAACCAGAACCTTAGGGCGATATCATGATGATCCTATATTGGGTTGTTTATGCCTGATTGACAGTGTGTGTATGCAGGAATCTTAGCCTTCATGCTTGGCCGATGCATCTGGCCACGCCATATACCGGCTTGCAGCAGGTTTCACGAAGGGATCAATTTCATGTCAGTCCGACCAGTCAATCGCATAATTGATGCTCAAAAGACCATGGAAGGTGCGGGCGTCGAGCTTTATCGGGCGTTTGGCTTTTCAGAGCCGGAAATGGCCGACCCCTTCCTGTTGTTTGATGATTTTCGCAATGACGATCCCGCCGCCTACCGGGCCGGATTTCCTTGGCATCCGCACCGGGGGATCGAGACGATTACCTATGTCCTTGCCGGAACGGTGGAACATGGCGACAGCCTCGGAAACCAGGGCGAACTGGGCGCCGGTGACGTCCAGTGGATGACGGCTGGCAGTGGCATATTGCATCAGGAAATGCCCAAGGGCGATGATCTGGGGCGCATGCACGGATTTCAATTGTGGGCCAATCTTCCTTCTGAATTGAAGATGACCGCGCCGCGCTATCAGGATGTAAATTCCAAGGAAATTCCGGTTATCGGCGATGACGACGGGACTGCGATCCGTGTGGTTTGCGGTGACTACAAGGGTGTTTCCGGACCGGTAGAAGGGGTTGCCGCAGAGCCGAACTATTTTGATATTTCGATACCGCCCGGCAAGACGAAGCGTTTCAAGGTCGATACCTACCGCAAGGCATTTGCCTATGTCTTCGAAGGGGCTGCACGGTTTCGCGATGCTTCCGAACCGATGGGTGTCCTGACCGAGAAGGAGTATAAGGGAGAGGAGCTTCTGCTTCGTGACCAGAGCGGCAATCGCTCGCTGATCCTGTTTGGTTCCGGTGACGAGGTTGTCGTCGAGGCTGGCGAACAGGGTGTGCGTTTCCTGTTGGTTTCGGGCGCTCCCATTCGTGAACCGATCGCCTGGCACGGGCCGATTGTGATGAATACGCAAGCCGAATTGCGCCAGGCGATCAGCGATCTTAATACGGGCAATTTCATTCGTCAGGGCTAAACCCCGAGGGTTGATCCCCACTCAATGAAAATTGCGCCCTTTCGGCAGGACCTTTTGGGCGGTGCGGATCATCTGCTCGTAATCTGCCCCAAGTTCGGGTTCTTGTTTCAGCAATTTTCTCAGCCTGGCAGCGGATTGGCCACGCAGGCGCAGTTCCATGACCGGGCGCTTGACCTCATCGGCATTGGCCAGGCCGCCGATGTCTGCCAGGCCATTGTCGCCACTTTGCAATAGCGGGTCATCTATCTGGGCGGCTTCGCAAAGTTGTGCGAGCATTGGGGTGGCATCCTCGATGCGGCGTATGACGACATGGGTCACACCGTCGGCCTTTTGTACCTGGCCATGAACGATCACAAATCGCGCACCCATGACGATTGCACGGTATCGTTCCAATACCTTGGGCCAGACAATGGCGTTGGCGATGCCGGTTTCGTCCTCCAGGGTCATGAAAACAACGCCCTTGGCGGAACCCGGCCGCTGACGGACCATGACCAGACCACAAAGTGAAATAGAGTTTCCCTGGTGCAGGACCTCAAGGTCGCGGCTGGGTCTTATTCCGCGTTTTGCCATCTGGTCGCGCACGAAGCTGGCTGGATGCCCCTTCAGCGAAAGCGAAAGATAGCGGTAATCCTGAATGACCTCCTCACCCTGCGGCATGATTGGAAGACGGGTAACGGGTTCCTTGATCAGATCCTTTCTGGAAGCATGGCCGAACAGATCCATCTCGAAGCCGTTACGGTCCAGCGCCTTGACCTGCCAAAGGGCCGTGCGGCGATCGATGCCGGCTGAACGAAAGGCATCGGCATCGGCAAGGCGTTCGATTGCGCCATAGGAAAGGCCGGATCTTTGCCATAGATCATCGACCGATTGATAAGCCTTTTCGCGTGCTTCGAGAATGGGTGTGCCTTCCTTTTCGCCAATGCCCTTGATCTGGCGAAGACCAAGCCGCACGGCGTGTGTTGTGTGGATATCCCTGGCCATTTCACGGTGTTTGACATGGAGGCGCTGTTTCAGTTTTGCCTGGGGTGCCTGGCCCGGTTCCAGAATATTGTCATGGTCGGAAAGGTTGATGTCGACGGGCAGGAGTTCCACGCCATGTTCGCGTGCGTCACGAACCAGTTGAGAGGCCGAGTAAAATCCCATGGGCTGGGAATTGAGAATGGCAGCACAGAAAACGTCCGGGTAATGGCATTTGAGCCAGCAGGACGCATAGACAAGCAGGGCAAAACTTGCCGCATGGCTTTCGGGAAAGCCATATTCGCCAAAGCCCTCGATCTGGCGAAAGCAGCGCTCGGCAAAATCACGGTCATAGCCGCGTGCGGCCATTCCCTCGACCATTTTCTTCTGGAAGGTATGAATGGTTCCGACCCGGCGGAAGGTTGCCATGGCGCGACGCAGCTTGTCGGCTTCTCCCGGTGAAAAGCCGGCGGCGACGATGGCAATTTTCATGGCCTGTTCCTGGAACAGGGGTACGCCCAGCGTGCGGCCCAGGACATCCTCAAGTTCGCGGCTGGGATAGGAAACTTTTTCCTTGCCCTGACGCCGCCGCAGATAGGGATGGACCATGTCTCCCTGGATCGGGCCGGGCCGTACAATGGCGACCTCAATGACCAGGTCGTAGAAGTTCCTTGGCTTGAGACGTGGCAGCATCGACATCTGCGCCCGGCTTTCGATCTGAAACACGCCGATCGTATCGGCGCGCTGGATCATGGCATAGGTGCGCGGGTCCTCTTTGGGCATTGTGGCGAGGGTCAGCTTCTTTCCGTAATGATTTTCCAGAAGGTCGAAGGCCTTGCGCAGGCAGGTGAGCATGCCAAGGGCGAGAATATCGATCTTCAGAATACCCAGCGATTCAAGATCGTCCTTGTCCCATTCGACCTGGGTACGGTCCTCCATGGCGGTATTCATGACGGGAATGATGCCATCAAGCCGGTCGCGGGTAATGACAAAGCCGCCGGCATGTTGTGAAAGATGGCGGGGGAACCCGTTGATCTCGGTCGCAAGCTCCATGACCTGGGCAATCGCCGGATCGTTCATGTCGAGCCCGCTTTCTGCCGCTTCACGCTGGCCGAGACTGGCGGAGTGGTGGCCCCAGACCGTACCGGCCAGCGCTCCGATTACATCTTCGGAAAGACCGAAGACCTTGCCGATTTCGCGCGCTGCCGAACGGGCGCGATAGGTGATTACCGTTGCGGCCAGGGCCGAATGTTCGCGGCCATAGCGCTGATAGATATACTGGATAACCTCCTCGCGGCGTTCATGTTCGAAATCAACGTCGATATCGGGCGGCTCGCGGCGCTCCGGCGAGATGAAGCGCTCGAACAGGAGATCGGTCAGCGACGGGTCGACATCGGTGATGCCGATACAATAACAGACCGTGGAATTGGCGGCTGAACCGCGGCCCTGGCACAGAATGTCCTGTGATCGGGCAAAGCGGACAATGTCGTAGACGGTGAGGAAATAAGGCGCATATTCCAGTTCGGCAATGAGCTCCAATTCGTGGGCGATCTGATCAAGGACTTTTTGCGGGGCGCCTTCGGGATAGCGTTGCGCGGCACCCTCCCGGGCGAGCCTGGCCAATTCCTCCTGACAGGTCAGGCCGTTTTTGGGCGCCTCATCGGGATATTGGTAGCGCAGTTCATCAAGCGAAAATGACAATTGGCCGAATAGGTCCGCTGTTGCCGCCACAGCCCCGGAATAGCCGGCAAACAAACGCGCTATCTCGGTTCCGTCCTTCAGGTGACGTTCGGCATTGGCTTCCAGAAGCTGTCCGGCATCTGCCAGGGTCGCATGATTGCGGATGCAGGTGACGACATCCTGCAGCCGCCGCCGCTCGGGCCGGTGATAGGCGACGTCATTGGTTACCAGCAGCCCAATGGCGAGCCGATTTGCTAGGTGCGCGCGTGCGGCAATCTCGCGTTGTGTCGAAGCATTGAAGGCGGGGCTGGCTGCAAGCCAGACCTGCCGGGGAAAGCGATCGGCAAGTTCCTGCAGGCTTGCCTGTGCGGCCGCATGGTCTTCATCGGTCAGAATGGTTTGCGGTATCAGCGCCATGGCCAGATCGGAACCCCATTCCAGGAGATCGGCCAATTCGAGATGGCATTCCCCCTTGGGTGCGCGCCGATTGCCGATGGTCAGCATGCGGCACAGATTGTTCCAGCCCTTGATCGATTTTGGCCAGACCAGACAATCGGGCGTGGCATCGATAAAGGCCAGACGGCAACCCGGCTGGTAGCGAATGCCGGCTTCCTTGGCGGCCATATGCGCGCGCACGACACCGGCCACCGTATTGCGGTCGCAGACGGCGATGCCGGCAAGCCCCAGTTTCTTCGCGGTGACCACCAGTTCTTCGGGATGCGACGCGCCGCGCAGGAAGGAAAAATTGCTTGCAATGGCCAGCTCACAATAATCGGGTGCGGGGTTTGCGGGGTTCATCTGTCGGTCCCTCAATTTCACGCAAACAGGCCGTGCATGAACCAGCGTGGTGTGCTTGTTTCGGTTCCGTAAAGACCCTCCCTGAATATCCAGAATCGATGTCCCTGTTGGTTCTCAATCCGATAATAGTCGCGTGTCATCCGGATATCTGTTCGTGCCCACCATTCATCGGCAATGCGCTCGGGACCTTCGGAATGGAGGATTTCGTGGAGGATACGGCGCCAGCGAAACCGTATTGGCGGGCCATCGGGAATTTGCGCGATTGTCTCCACGGGTTCGGGATGGGCAAACAGCCGCAAGGGACGCGTTGGCGGCAGATGGTTTCGTGCAAGCGGGCTTTCCAAACCAGGCAGGGGTTCAATCGTTTGCGGCATCCCATCCTGGCTTGCTGGAAGAAGAATTTCGGCGCGCTCGGGCAAGTGTGTATCCACTGCGGCGCTTCGCAGAACACTGGCCATGCCAAGCCTTGCGCCCAGCCGGTCAACAAGATCGGTAACCGGACGCGGGTCAGCCGACAGGAAGCCCGGTTCGATCTCTTTTAAAATCTGGGCCTCGGAAACCGAAAGGCGGACGGTTTCAAAGCCGAGACCGGGATCGAAATCCTCTTGCAAGGCCGCCAGCCGTTCGCGGAAGAGAAGCAGAAAGGCGGATGCCTCGCGTACAGGTCTTGAGGTGCCGACGCCGGCGCGCATGACCTTTCCATCGGTGCGGAACAATGCCAGGTCGATGACCCGTGCACCCTGGCCCCGCTTTTCGAGGCTTTCGCAGAGATGTCCTGCCAATCGCTCAATGAGAAACTCGATATCCTCCATCCGCCCGACCGGTTCGGCCAGGCGGCGCTCGGCGGTCAGTTCGGGGACGGGCAGGCGCGGTGAAATTGTTTCCTCGACGGCGCCAAGCGCCTGATCGAGGCGCAGCATCAGCAATTTGCCGAAGCGGCGCGCCAGCGGCGCGCGGGGCCGTGCCATGAGCTGGCCGACCAGGCGCAGGCCAACCCGGGCGAGCCCCGACAGGGTTTCGGCATCGAGCCGCAGGGCCGCCAGCGGCAAGGGGCTGAGTGCAGCTTTCGTGGCGGCGGGGGAAATAATGAAATCTCCGGTCCGGTCAATCCTGTCGGCCTGATCGGTTGTGCCGGAGCCACGTCTTTTTGCCGGATCATAGCGGGCTATCGCCCAGGCCGCACCGGGGGTGGCGGCAATTGCAGCGGTCGCGCAGAAACCCTGATGAAACAGCCGGGCGAGCAGATCGCCGAGCAATGATTTTTCCCCACCGAAAAGCCCGGTGCAGCCGGTGATGTCAAGCATCAGCCCATATTCATTAATGTTGAGGGTATTCAGCGCGGAAGAGGTTTCGACGGCAACCAGCGGTGTGTAGCGGTCGCACCAGTCGGCGATTGCCTCGGCAAGCAGGCAGTCGGCATCGGGATCCTCGGTCAGGACCTCGATTGGCGGGCAGATGGCGCGCGCGTCGGTTAATGCCTGACCCCGAAAAAGCCCGAAACGGGTAGCGGCCTCATCCAGCGCGGTCAGGCGCATGGCATTATTGCGCTGGCCGGAAATGACGATTGGCGGGGTCTCAGGACGCGCGTTCAAGCGCCACGCCGCTCCCCAGCGCGCGCGTGCGATCCGGTCCGTCGAAAGCCTGGGCAGGCTGATTGCCAGATAGCGCCGGCCTGTCCGGGCCTGGGTGACCGGAAGGTTTTCCGGCGCTGCTTCGGGCTTTGCGGATTGCGGCGGTGCCGCGGTAAAGGGCAAACAGGCATTCATCTCGTTTCCACTCCAGGGTCCATGCGCCGGGTCGCCCGCCCCGACTTTTTTCCAATGCCGCATGCCAGGCGGGCGCGCCGACAAGGCGTGCCGGTTCATCTGCTTGTTTAATTGAAGGCGCCGGTGAAACCCGCCACCGTGTTGCTGCCGCGCTTGCCTCTTCCCCGCCGGACTGGCGCAGGAGCAGGACCGGCATGTTTGCCGACTGGGCGCGCAATGCCAGCCGCCGGGAAAAGGCAAGCCCCGCACTTGCCGGATTGCCGCGCAATTCGAGCAGGCAAAACCCGGTTCCCGGACAGGCCGCAATTTCGCCTGCCGCCCACAGGGTTTCATTGCTGTTTTTGGTAAAAACCCGGATCAGCCGCGCAGGATCAATACCCAGCCCGGCAAGGCCCGGGCCGTAGAATTCACCGGCCTCGGTGCGGGCCTGTTTTTCGGCGATCCAGAAAATCGTGCCGCTTGTACCGGCCAGCAGGCCGCCAAGCGCGAGCGCAAAACCGGCACTGGCAGGAAGGTCAAGCGCGGTTTCGGCACGAACCTCATGCAGGGCACCAACCGCAAGGGTGCCTGAACCGCTCTGCCCTGCATCATGGCACAGGGCTGCATCAATCTCGGCAATGCCAAGGCTGACGGCACGGGGGCGGGCATCCTGTTGAAGCGTGCCGTCAATGCGCAGCGGGCGGTGTTCAATCCGTTCAATTTTCTCATTGAGCGCGCTGACAAGCTGCCGGCGGTCAATGCCCGGCTGCAATCCCGGCCCCGATTTTTGCCCGGGTTTTGAAATGGCAAAACCTGCCATGAAACCTGCGCCTCCACAGCTTCCCGTTCAGTGGCTTGAGGCCACCGAAATATTAGATGTTCCTGTTATGTTCTCATTGATTCCGGAAAGTGCGGCGAGAGTCAAGCAGAGTCTGAGCGGAAACAGGGGAATTTTTTCCTAGCGACGCATGTGGGAAAACTGCATGTTCCAAACGCATAAATTGCAGAGCAAAGCTGATGCCAGCAAGCAAAGAATAAATTTTTGAAAGAAAAATGCAGAAACTTGAAGTTTTGGTATAATAAAGCTGGCAGTCGCTGATTCGCTATTACCATACTTCCCGGTCACGTCTACTTTTGTGGACCGCTGTCCGGGAAAAATGCGAGACGAATGGCTTTCAAAGTCACCAGAGCGGTGCGCCCCGTCTGAAGCCGGGGTGAAGTCCGAGACGGTAGGCCCGAAAAAGGTCTGGCCGTCAAAATGCTAAGTTGATCCCTTAGTTGGTCAGCGGTTGCCACCAACCTCCTCAATTGTCTGGTCTGATTCGGTTAACGGCTTGTTAATGGTGGGAGGATCCCGCCAGACATCACGGAATTCCTTCTGCCTGACATTACGCGACAGCATCTCGGAATGGATCCTCGGGTCAAGCCCGAGGATGACGAGGGGGGAGGGCAGCCCAAAACCCGCGTCACCCCGGACGCTACTGCGATCCGGGGTCCATTATACCGCGCAACGGGTACAGGCGTTTGATTGGAACTCTCACCCCACCCCCAACCCCTCCCCACAGGTGGGAGGGGAGTCAGTCCGCGTTCGCCTCAACCTATCAACGTCAGTCGCACTGCCACGGGTACCAATGGATCCCGGTTTGCATGGCAACCGGGATGACGCCGAGGAATGAAGTGCATTCCGAGAAACACGTCAGGCGGATACGCGTTCATTGATCCACCCATGACCGAGAATAGCAGCGTCCGGCCGCAATATCACCGATAGGTCTGGTACTCGCTCAGCGTACGTTCGGGGTCGTAGGGTTCGCGGGTTTTCTTGATCACCGCCTGGCCGCAATGCATTTTTCCGGTGGTCGGATTTGCCACATATTGGGTCGGTCCGTGCAAGGTCCAGCCATCAGCCAAGGCCTGGGAAATCTTGTGGCAAAAGGCTGTATCGTCAAATCCGGTCAGGAAACGGTAGAGCGTTGTCGGAGCCTGGCTGGAAGATTTTTTATCTGCTGACTTAATTTTTGTTGTTGAAGCTTTTGAAGAAGCCCGCGGTTTTTTACTTTTTGGCGATCGCGCGGAGTTGGAAGTTTCCAGATTATCAACAACTTGCAACAATCGCTTAGCCGACTCAAGATGTAGACGTTCAACCATTTCGCCGTCTAAATTAATAACGCCTGCAGTCTTGTTAGAGGGTTTTTCATATGCGGCGACAATCCTGCGGGCGCGTTCGACTTCTTCTGCCTGTGGGCCAAAGATGCGGTTGGCGGGTTCGATCTGGGAAGGATGGATCAATGTCTTTCCATCAAAGCCGAGCTCTGCCCCCTGATGGCATTCGGCTTCAAACCCGTCATGGTCCGAGAAATTGTTGAAGACGCCGTCGAGCACAGCGAGGTCGAAGGCGCGGGCTGGTGCGATCACCGAACTGAACCAGGGGATCATTGCCCGGCGGTCGGGCCGCATCGTAACACCGATGGATTTTGCGAGATCATTGGGCCCGATGACGAGCACCGTCAGCCCGGTGCCGGGAGCTGCCCGAACAATTT
Organism: Pseudomonadota bacterium; assembly: GCA_039030215.1. Taxonomy (GTDB): domain Bacteria; phylum Pseudomonadota; class Alphaproteobacteria; order Rhizobiales; family Rhizobiaceae; genus BOKV01. The sequence continues at coordinate 4,537 of JBCCEP010000010.1, read as the reverse complement.
CGCTGATTTCCAGGATGGCAGCGGCGGTCTCAATCATCGCCCAGAGTGCCGGGCCGTTCTTGCCGATGAGCGCGGATACCTCCGCAAGGGTGGCGGCCGACTCCAGTTTCGGGAGCAAAATGGCATCTGGCGAAACTGCCAATGCTGCCTTGAGATCAGCTGCAAAATCAGGACTGTCGGGAGTGTTGGTGCGCACGATACGCTCGCGGGTGCCGTAATCGCCCTTGCCGGCGATATCAACCAATGACCGGCGGGCCTCTTCCTTGCCGCCTTCGGCGATGGAATCTTCCAGGTCGAAGATCACCCCGTCGCAGGCAAGCGTGCGTGCCTTCTCCAGCGCGCGGGCATTTGATGCCGGCATGAACAGGACCGAGCGTCGCGGACGCCAGTTTTTTGTCAGATGAACCAATTTCTTCCCCTATGCTTCCCCAAATTCATTAGCAAATATCCCATGGTTTTGTAAAAATTCGGTTCGATCCCAATATGAGAGCAGAAATGCATGCTTTGCAGGACACGCCATTTCGCCATATCCCCGACTGGACACTCGACCGGGGCCGGTCAATGGTGTACACCGCTGGCAAGTTTCAAACAAAACCGGATTGTGGTTAATCAAACGAAGACCAAGAGACCATGGAAAAATTCACTATCCTGACCAGCGTTGCTGCGCCCCTGCCGATCATTAATGTCGATACCGACATGATCATTCCGAAGGATTATTTGAAAACGATCAAGCGGACAGGTCTTGGCACCGGGCTATTTGCAGAAATGCGCTATCATGACGATGGATCGCACAATAAGGAGTTCGTGCTAAACCAGCCGCAATATGCCGAGGCCAGTATTCTGGTCGCCGGTGACAATTTCGGTTGCGGCTCGAGCCGTGAGCATGCGCCCTGGGCGCTGCTTGATCATGGTATTCGATGCGTGATTTCCACCAGTTTTGCCGATATTTTTTATAATAACTGCTTCAAGAACGGCATCCTTCCGGTCGTTGTTACGGCTGAAGAACTCGAGCTTCTGATGGATGATGCAAAGCGCGGGGCGAATGCGATAATCACGGTTGATCTTGTGAGCCAGACCATCGAAGGACCGGATGGCGGTACCATCGCGTTTGAAATTGATCAGGCACGCAAGCACCGGCTGCTTAACGGGATCGATGATATAGGCGAGACGATGGGCAGAAATCACCATATCGATGATTATGAAGACAGGCTTGCCGAGGCGCGGCCCTGGATTTGAACTGCAATTCCGGAAACAGAACTAACTGGACATGGTTGCCGGCACCGGCTGCCATTAGCCGATTTTTCTGACATAGCGCCATCCGACAATTCATGACCAAGCTTGCGAGGGAATAATGACCAAAAGAACAATTTTGCTGCTTGCCGGCGACGGTATCGGGCCGGAGACCGTCGAGGAAGTAAAGAAAATCATTGCCTGGATGAACGAAGCGCTGGAAGCCGGCTTCGAACTCGAAGAGGGCCTTGTCGGCGGTGCGGCCTATGACGCGCATGGGGCGGCAATTTCCGAAGAAGACATGGCCAAAGCCATGGCGGCCGACGCGGTGTTGTTCGGTGCGGTCGGTGGACCAAAATGGGATGATGTACCCTATGAAGCCCGTCCGGAAGCGGGCCTGTTACGCCTTCGCAAGGATATGGAACTGTTTGCAAACCTGCGTCCGGCGATCTGTTATCCCGCGCTTGCCGCTTCATCCTCGCTCAAGCAGGAAGTCGTCGAGGGTCTGGATATTCTCATTGTCCGGGAGCTGACCGGCGGTGTTTATTTTGGGGAACCAAAAGAAGTGATCGATCTGGGCAATGGTCAGAAACGGGCGATTGATACCCAGATCTATGACACGTTTGAAATCGAGCGGATATCGAGCGTTGCGTTTGAACTGGCAAGGACCCGAAGCAACAAGGTCTGTTCGATGGAAAAGCGCAATGTGATGAAATCAGGCGTATTGTGGAACGAGGTCGTATCCCAGACCCATGCCGCAAATTACAAGGATGTGGAACTGTCCCATATGCTGGCTGATGCCGGTGGTATGCAATTGGTGCGATGGCCCAAACAGTTCGATGTCATTGTTACCGACAATCTGTTCGGAGACATGCTTTCGGATGTTGCCGCCATGTTGACCGGCTCGCTTGGCATGCTGCCTTCTGCCTCGTTGGGTGCGCATGATCCGAAAACCGGCAAGCGCAAGGCGATGTATGAACCGGTGCACGGTTCGGCACCCGACATTGCAGGGACGGGTGCGGCAAATCCGATCGCGATGATCGCCTCGTTTGCGATGTGCCTGCGTTATTCGTTCAACATGACACAGGAGGCAGACATGATCGAAGCCGCGATCGCTTCTGCGCTTGATGGCGGGTTGCGGACCGATGATATCATGGCCGAGGACTGCGTCCGGGTTTCAACCATCGAGATGGGTGACGCAATTTTGGCGGAGCTCATCAAATCGGCTGCATGACAACCAGGAAAATCCATGTCGTCTGACTGCGCAAACTCGTATATCCGGAATTCCACGATCGATTTGCGCGGCAGTTTTGAAGCATTTTACTCAGAATTATCAGGTGACTGGCAGCTGACGCGGAAAATCAGTGACGGCTCCCGATTTGAAGGATCGGCCCGGTTTGTTGAAATATCAGAGAACTCTTTTTGCCTCGAAGAAACCGGGCGTTTGGTGCTCCAAAATTCTGTATCGCTTAATGCCATGCGCGAATGGCAGTGGATTTATTGTGGCAATGGCCTGCTTGATATCAGGTACTCAGCAAAGAACGGCGGCGGGGTTTATCACCAGGTGGAATTGTCAGCCTTAGAAAACACCAAGGGCCAATCGTGGCATGGTGAAGCAATCCATCATTGTGGAAATGATGTCTATGCCGGATCGTATCAGCTGGCTGAAAACTGTCTGAAAATCCGTCATGAGATTAACGGCCCCAAAAAGGATCTGGTCATAAAGAGCCATTTTTTCCGTTAACGCCAAAGGCCATACTGCAAGCCGATAGATAAAATTGAATCAATAATTTTACGAATGCACAATCTCAGTGCCTTAAGCTGGCAACCATACAAGTAGCTTGGGGTTTACAAAATGACGGTGCATAAATTCCTGCGCGACCAGCGTGGCAATTTTGCCATGACGCTCGCAATTGCCATTATTCCAGTAGTGCTGTCGGCCGGGATCGCAGTCGACTATTCAAGTGTTTCGCGTCAACAATTCCGCCTTCAAAACGCAGTGGATGCCGCAACGCTTGCCGCGGGCAAGGAAATGACAGTTCTGAAGGACCGGCAGGTCAGACGGACTGTCCGCAACTATCTAAAAGCAAATCTTGACGCCGAGGGTTTCCGGGAAATCCGGAAAACCAAGATAAAGATCGACCGGGAAAACAATGCGCTCGAAGTCAACGCGCAGGCGAGGATGCCTGCAAATTTTGGCCCCATCATCGGTATTCGCAATATGCGCTACAGCGCTTCGGCGAGTACCGCATTAGCGATAGGTAGCCTGGAAGCAGTGCTTGTACTGGACAATACCGGCTCGATGTCGGTTGACGGTAAAATCGAAGCGCTAAAAGACGCTTCAACAAACTTTGTGAATAATATCATGGACTTGGCTGGTGGTGGAGATTCCACCAAGATCGGAATCGTCCCGTTTGCGGAATATGTAAACGTCGGAACTGACAAAAGCGGTGAATCCTGGCTGGAACTGAAACATGATGCCGCTGAAGGGGAATGCATACCCGATCAGCCGATGCCGCCGTCATCCTCATGCACATCAAGCACAATCAATGTATCTATTGATGGTTCTTCGTCGAAGGGTAACAGGCTTTCTTGCAACTTTGGTGGACATTCGCTGGGTGGCGGCAGCGGATTTCCCTCAGGTTTCAATTTTGGCGGCTTCTTTGGAAACTGGTCATCAAATTTTTTCAACTGTAGTTCGACCGGTTTCGGAAATTCCAGCAACGCAGCTTGCGGGGGCACAGGTGGGACTAATGGAAATGGCGGCGGCAACGCTACGCAGACCGGATTATTTTGTCCGGGCACCGGTGGTCTCTGGCAAGGTTGCGTAGGTTCTCGTGATTATCCGAAAAACCTCCAGGACAATGGGTATGGCGAACGTATTCCGGCTTTCTATGGGAGCGAACAGGGATATGAACAGTGCCCAAGCAAGCTTGTGGAGTTGACCAATGACCGGCAAGAGCTTTTAAAAACCATCAATGACATGAGAGCGACAGGAAATACCTATATCCCGACGGGTTTGATTTGGGGATTGCGTGTTCTTTCCAGTCAGGAGCCATTTGCCCAGGCTGCCAATAAATCAACCGCGAGGAAGAAAAATATACAAAAGCGCTGATATTGATGTCTGACGGAGAAAATACCATTTCGAAAAATCAAAATTCGCATCTTCACAACGGGACGGATTATTCACAATCAGATGCCTGGACGGCAGAATTGTGCAATTCGATCAAGAAGACGGGTGTTTCCATCTATACGCTTTCCTTCGGCACCACCGTATCTTCAGAGACCAAGAAACTCCTGAAAAGAT